>NZ_JBHFJB010000155.1:37328-61945 GCF_057334555.1 Pseudomonas sp. AGC41 | reverse complement strand
CGCTCCCACAGGTTTATTGGCTGCTAGTTCGATTTTTGTCGATGTTTTGTTGGCTGTTAATCGGATTCATGGTTTTTTATGCTTCTAATGCCGATTTTTATCGGCTATAAAGGCGCTACTGTCCATCGCCTGGGAGATGATTCATGAGTCGTATCGTTACCGTAGCCGCCACGCAAATGGCCTGTTCCTGGGATCTCGAAGCGAACATCGAGACCGCCGAAAAGCTGGTCCGTCAGGCCGCTGCCCAGGGCGCGCAGGTCATTCTCATCCAGGAATTGTTCGAGACGCCGTACTTCTGCCAGAAGCCGAACCCGGATTATTTGCAGTTGGCGACTCCGGTTGACGAGAACGTGGCCATCAAGCACTTCCAGAAAATTGCCGAAGAACTGCAGGTCGTGCTGCCGATCAGTTTTTTTGAACGGGCCGGGCGTGCGCGTTTCAACAGCATTGCGATCATCGACGCCGACGGTCGCAACCTGGGCATCTACCGCAAGAGCCACATCCCGGACGGTCCTGGCTACCATGAGAAGTATTATTTCAATCCTGGCGATACCGGCTTCAAGGTGTGGGATACCCGCTACGCGAAAATCGGCGTAGGTATCTGCTGGGACCAATGGTTTCCGGAGTGTGCCCGCAGCATGGCGTTGCAAGGTGCGGAAATTCTGTTTTACCCGACCGCCATTGGCAGCGAGCCGCACGACAAGACCATTTCATCGCGCGATCACTGGCAGCGTGTACAACAGGGCCATGCCGGCGCCAACTTGATGCCGCTGATCGCCAGCAATCGCATCGGCAACGAAGAGCAAGATGGCTATGACATCACGTTCTACGGCTCCTCGTTCATCGCCAATCAGTTCGGTGAAAAAGTCCAGGAATTGAACGAGACCGAAGAAGGCGTGCTGGTGCACAGTTTCGACCTCGACGAACTGGAACATATTCGCAGTGCCTGGGGCACTTTCCGTGATCGGCGTCCGAACCTGTACGGCGCGATCAAAACTCTCGACGGCTCACTGGAGTCCTGAATCATGACAACTTTGCACAGCACTCCGCGCGCGGACGGTTTTTACATGCCTGCCGAGTGGGCATCCCAGACTCAGGTCTGGATGATCTGGCCCGAGCGCCCGGATAACTGGCGCCTGGGCGGCAAGCCCGCGCAGGCCGCCCATGTGGCGGTGGCCAAGGCCATCGCCCGTTTCGAGCCGGTCACCGTGGCGGTGTCCGCCGCCCAATACGAAAACGCCCGGGCGCGACTCGACGTGCCGAACATCCGCCTTGTGGAAATGTCCAGCGACGACGCCTGGGTCCGGGACACAGGCCCGACGTTCGTGATCAACGACAGCGGCGAAGTGCGCGGTGTCGATTGGGACTTCAATTCCTGGGGCGGCTTCGAGGGTGGGCTGTATTCCCCATGGAACCGGGACTCGCTGGTGGCCGGCAAGATTCTCGAAATCGAGCGCAGCCCGCGCTACCGCACCGAGGGCTTCGTCCTCGAAGGTGGTTCGATTCACGTCGATGGTGAAGGCACTTTGATCACCACCGAGGAATGCCTGCTCAACCACAATCGCAACCCGCACCTGAACCGCCAGGAAATCGAGGCGGTGCTCAGTGCCCAATTGGCGGTGGACAAGATCATCTGGCTGCCCGATGGCCTGTTCAATGACGAAACCGATGGCCATGTGGATAACTTCTGCTGCTACGTACGCCCTGGTGAGGTGCTGCTGGCCTGGACCGATGACCCGCAGGACCCGAACTATGCCCGCTGCCACGCGGCGATGGATGTGCTGCAAAACAGCACCGACGCCAAGGGTCGCTCGTTCACGGTGCATAAAATGCCGATTCCCGGGCCGCTGTATGCCACCGAAGAAGAATGCGCCGGCGTGGATGTGGTGCAAGGCTCCCAGGAGCGCAAACCTGGCGAGCGTCTGGCCGGCTCTTATGTGAACTTCCTGATCGTCAACGGCGGCATCATCGCCCCGAGTTTCGATGACCCGCTGGACAGCACGGCCAGGCAAATCCTGCAGGACCTGTTTCCCCAGCATGAAGTCGTCATGGTGCCTGGGCGAGAGCTGTTACTGGGGGGCGGAAACATCCATTGCCTTACCCAACAGCAACCTGCCGCGCACACAAAATGAGTGCGGATGTAACAGCCCGGTGACATCCATCGCAGCGGCTCTACGCCGGTGTTTTTGGATCCATCCTGGCAAGCCCGCGCTCCCATTGGGGCGCGGGCTTTTTTGTGCGCGGTTCGTCGGCGAGCCGATTACCTTGGCATAGCTCTTGTATCGGCATCCGTGCAGTTTCGGGGAGTGGAGCTGCGTTGTTTTGTCATAAACCTTGGATAAATTGGCCGCTCATCAACCAGGAGAGGGCGCTGGAATGAATATGATAAGCGAGCGCACATGCCATCCCTTGACCGTAAATGGTGAGTCGCTTCAAGCGTTGGCGCAGTGGTTGAAGTCCAATGGAACGCGTCAGATCAGAGAACCTGATCCGCGCCGGATGATCATCGAGCGCTACCCCGTTGGCCTGTTCAGCGAGGCGGAGCTGGAAGCGTTGTGGGATGTCATGCAGGGATAGAATTCGAAGGATTGATAAAAAGCGCTGGCCGAAGGGCTGGCGCTTTTTTTATGGGCGTGCTTTTTGCCTGATAACCGAAGATTCACGAAATTGACACGGACTTCAGGGCGCGACTAGGATTCGCCCACGCCTGTGGCCAACAGCCATGACTCTTAAATAATAAAAAGGCCCGACACGATCATTCCGTGGCCGGGCCTTTTCATTATTTCCAGGAGCAAGAGTCTGAAAAAGAGCGCGAAAAGCGCCATTTCGGTTGTCGGGTGCAGTGCGTATCAACCCGTACAAGGAAAATAATCATGTTGAACAAGCGCTTTACTTTGCTAGCACTGGGGATTTTGAGCACAACACACGCCATGGCCAGCGATCAGTCCGAGTCCAAGGGCTTCGTTGAGGACAGCAGCCTGAAAGTCCTGTTGCGCAACGCCTACATCAACCGCGACTACAAGGACGGCAACGAGGACAAGGCTGAATGGGGCCAAGCCGCTATCGGTACGTTCTCGTCCGGCTTCACCCAAGGCACCGTGGGCGTCGGCGTGGATGCGTTCGGCTTGTATGCACTGCGTCTGGACGGCGGCAAGGGGCGCACCGGTGCACAAGGCATCGATTTCTTCAAGAAAGGCGACAGCGGCAACGCGGCCGATGATCTCTCCAAATTCGGTGCCGCGGTGAAATTCCGGGTTTCCAACACGGTGCTGGCCTACGGCGACCAGATGCCGACTCTGCCGGTGTTGAACTACGACAACTCGCGCCTCTTGCCGGAAAGCTACACCGGCACGCTGATCACTTCCAAGGAGATCAAAGGGCTTGAGTTGAACGCCGGCCGTTTCACCGCGGAGTCTCGTAAAAGCGCTGAAGGCCGTGACAGCGGTGGCTTGAAATCGATCAACGTACTGGGCGGCAGCTACCAGTTCACGGAGCAATTCAAGGCTTCGCTCTACGCATCCGATGTCGAAGACGTATTGAAGAAGCAATACGTGAACGCCAACTACGTGTTCCCGTTGGCCAAGGACCAATCCCTGACCTTGGACTTCAACGGCTATCGCACCAAGCTGGACGACAGCTATGTTCGCGAAAACGGCGTCACTGGCGACGACAACAAAATCTGGAGCCTGGCGGCAACTTTCGCCACCGGCCCGCACAGCTTCACGCTCGCTCACCAGCGCAGCACCGGCGACAGCAACCTGGGCTACGCCTACGGCGGCTATCAACGTGGCCAGAATCGCGTCGGCGACGGTGGCAACACCATCTACCTGGCCAACTCCTACTGGTCCGACTTCAACGCCGAAGACGAGCGTAGCTGGCAACTGGGCTATGGCCTGGACTTCACCACCTTCGGCGTACCGGGCCTGACCTACAACGTGGCCTACGTGCGTGGCGACAACATCACCACCTCCACCAGCGAAGGCGGCACCGAGCGCGAGATCTTCAACCAGTTCAAATACGTGGTCCAGAGCGGCCCGGCCAAGGACCTGAGCGTACGGTTGCGCAGTTCGGTCCTGCGCGTGTCGCAGAAATCCAGCGAATACAACGTCAGCGGTAATGAGCTGCGGGTGTTTGTGGATTATCCGATTAATGTTTTTTGATGATTCACGCTGCTTGAAACGCGTCTCGACCGGGTTCGGGACGCGCCTCGCCTGACGAAGAATGCCGTTGTCTCCCGGCGAGAGGACGGCGTTTCTTCCCATACCTTTTCGACAGTATCAGCCTTGTTCCAGGATAAGGTCCTCGAGCAGCGCATCGCGCAGGTTTTCCGAAGCACCCACCCGGCTGACGAAACGGGAAATTTTCTGCTTCAGATTGTTTTCTGACCAAGCGGCGTGGACACCTGGATGCTCTTCTTCCAGCCATTGCAACAGACGGTCGACGTGCATGGGCCGGTTCTCGTCCGGCAACATGTCGAGCGCCTCCTGTGGTATGTCCCACCATGGCCAGTCCCGGACAGCCGGAACTCTTGTTGGACCGATCTGCAAGGCCTTGCCGTTTATCAGGTATCGATCGAACGTCGGCAACACCTGCCCGGCTGCCGCGCCGAGCTTTTCAAGCAGCGGATAAATGAACCGCCCATCCCAGAACCGGAAAAACACCGGATTCCCGTCCGGCATCCGCACTTGCGTCAAGCTGCGCAGATGCGCCAGTACCTCGCCGGGTTCGCAGTGGGACACGGCCAGCCAGCCCCAATCGAGGGCATCGTTCCCAGCGATCCATGACAGGAACGCCGAGTCGGGCTCAAGCTTGGTGACATAGGGCATCACCGCTTGCCAGGCGGCGTAGGGGGTGTCGCTCCAGATGGGCAGCAGTGGATGAGCTGGAACTGAAGTGCGGAGGGCTTGCAACGCATTGGCTTCGCTCGCTGCGCTGATGATCAGGTACAGGTGTTCGTTTTCCTGCAGTGGCTGTTGCGCCAGCCATATCCTGGGGTCGAGGGGCGTGAACGCCGATGGCGTCATGAGGCTCTCCTTGCCGAAACGTGTCGGAACCGGGATTTGTCCCGGGGGAGCACGTCTATCAAGGAATGAGCCAGGTAATCAGGAATGCCCGCGAGCCGGCGGGTCCAGAGATTTTCAGGAATGCTTCAGGAGGGCTGGTCCGGTTTTTTCACAGAAAAATGCCTAACGGATTGCGTAGTGCTGCGTTGGTTTTTGCGCAATTCAGGGCAACGGCAATGTTTTCGCGAGCGTGCGCTTTAAAAGGACCTCTTGAGCAGGATCTTCATGGCAAAAAGTCGCACTAATGAAATTTTTTGCCCTGTTTCAAGCGCGGCTTGAAATGCCTCAAATACTTTCTCATGGACGGAAATCCTGCACCTAATAGATTAGTCCGCTCATTGCAGTGGAGACCTGAGAAAAATGATCGTTCTGAACAGGGAAGTGGGCGAAGCGCTAAGACGTGACAAATACGTCAACGTCCGCGGTGGTGACTTCAATCTCTACGGTCATTTCGGCGACTTTGTCCGGCTGACCAAAAGCTGGGAAAACATGGAGCCCGACAGCTATTACGGTCAGGCCGAGTCGGGCATGCGTTTCCGTCGCTACAGCGATTTCGAATACAACCCCGCGACCCGAGAGCTCAAGCAACTGGAGCACCGGGCCTATGTTCAGTCCAAGGCCAACAACAGCTATGTCGGCGGACTGGAGCGGCACTTCCAGGACTTCTCCAACGAAGTGATCAATTCGCCGGTCATGCGTAGCCTGATCGACACGGACTTCGAGGTGTACAAGAACGTCCTCCCGCAGGAGTTGCACGACGAAGTCTGGCAGTGCCAGATTCACCAGATCCGCATCGAGATCAAGCCGGGCAAGCAATTGGAAATCACCCCCGAGGGCATTCATTGCGACGGGTACCCGTTCAGCGGCGTGCACTTCTGGGGCCGCAACAATGTGGCGGGCGCTGAAAGCCGTCTCTACAGCCCTCAGGAAGAGCAACTGGCGGCGACCACCTACGAAGACATCCTCGACACGACGTTCTTCCTTGATCGCGACATGCGCCATTACGTAACTCCTGCCCGCAATACCCATAGCCACGAAATGGCCTTCAGGCAGATTCTGGCGATTTCCTTCTCGCGGCCCGGGACCGCTTTCGACATTGTTCGCTGAACAGCTCGAACCCATGGACGAATCGGCGCAGCAGATCCTGTTGCGCCGAGCCATGGTCAGGGACGCCGAACGACTGGAGCAGTTTTTTCGCGGTTTTGCCGAAGTGTCGTTCTGTGAATGGCAAGATGCTCGCTTCCTGCGCGGGGTGTTGCTGCAGGAGACCACCACTGCCTACCTGGCCTTCGATGCGACGGGTGACGTCGTCGGCGCAGTCATCGGCGGTATGCTTGGCACTCGCGGCACCATCAATCACCTGGCCGTCAGCCCAAGGCATCGCACTCAAGGCCTGGGCCAGCGGCTGGTGGAGGCGGCATCGGCCGACATGAAGCGGGTTGGCGTGCTGCGCATGTTCCTGTTCGTCGACGATGCCAATCTGGCCGGCAAGCGCTTCTGGGCCGCCCAAGGGTTTTGCGAACCCCGGGGTGAAATCACTTTCGAGAGGGATTTATGAACAAGACTTCCAGCCAGCCGCTGGCGGTCGAACCACAAGCCTCGCGAACCTTTGCTGAAGCCAGTCCGGTGGTAGCGGGTTATTTCACGGTTTCGTTTGTGTTCGGTCTGATGGCGGTCAACGCCGGTTTGCCCTTGTGGCTGCCGGTTGCGATGTGCCTGTTCGTGTACGCGGGAGCTTCACAATTTGCCGCGCTGGCATTGATCTCCAGCGGGGCTTCCTTGACCACCATCGTGCTCACGACATTCCTGATCAATGCCCGTCATATGCTGATGTCGGTCTACATGGCCAAGGCCTTGCGAGCGTTGGGGCTCAGTCGCTTCGAACGCTGGTGCTACGCATCGGGGCTCACCGATGAGTCGTTCGCGTTCCACAGCGTCAAGCTCGGTAGCGGGGCGCCGGTGAGCGTGCGTTACCTGATCGGTTTCAACCTCTTCTGCCACACCTCCTGGGTGCTGGGCGGCTTGCTGGGTGCCGTCTGTGCGCAATACGCCGCGCACCTGATCAAGTATCAGCTCGACTACGCCTTGACCGCGATGATGCTCTACGTGTTGGTTTCACTGTGCAACACACGTAACAAACTGATCGCGGCGCTGGCGGCTGTAGCCTGCATGGGCGCTCTGAGCCTGGTGGGCAATTCGCCGTTCAACGTCTTCATTGCCACGTTTTTTGGCTGCGGGGTGGGCGTATGCCTGACCAAACGTTCCTGATCCTGGTCGTGGTCCTGATGATGGCCGTGACCTTCCTGCCCCGTGCCTTGCCGCTGCAGGTCAACACCGAAAACTGGCCACCCTTCGTTGCCCGTGCACTGGAATACCTGCCGGTGGCGATCGTCGCTGCCATTACCCTGACGCCGCTGCTGATCAAGGACCAGCAGATACAGCTCGACCGTCCGGAGTTCTACGCCGCGATTCCGACCCTGCTATGTGCGTATTTCAGCCGTAACCTGTTTCTCAGTGTGGCGGTGGGCACGGCGGCGTATATCGCGCTCGGTTCGTTCCTGTAGCGTCAGGTCCACCACATCATGCAGCGCCTGGTCCGAAAGCTCAGGGTTGTTTACCGCCAGGCGTACTTCCAGGAAGTCCTCGAAATCCGGGAAGATAGCCAAGCCGTTGCGCAGCGCCGCGTCCCGGGAGACAAGGCCCAAACCGTCGAGCTGGGTAATCAACGACAGCGTCAGGGTTTCGCTGCAGGAATAGACCATTCGCTGACTCGGCCCGTATTCACCGAGACCGGCGTCGAGGAAGCGCAGGAAACTGCGCGAATAAGGACATTCCTCTGCCGGACGCACCTGGAACCGGTCACCCAGCAGGCCAAGGGAATCATCTTCTTCGCCACAATGAGCGCCGACCACGCGTACCTGGACATCCGGCATCGCGATGCTGGTAAATCCGCTCGGCTGTCCGACCAGGATCGCCAGGTCAAAATGCTCGTTCTTGAGCTTGCTCAGGTTCTCCATCGATTCGGCGTAGCTGAACTCCAACTGATACTGGGGGAAAACGGCGATCAGGCGTTCGATCATCCGTCGATTGAATTCCGCCGGCAACGTCGTGTTGAGCGCTACCTTGAGGGTACGTCGCCGGGGCGTCTTGAGCGCCGCGACTTTTTCCTCCAGCTGCCGGGTGGCCGCCAGGACCTGTTCCATGAAAGGCGTCAGTTCCGAGCCCTGGCTGGTCAACGCCAGGCCTTTGTTCGAGCGGCGGAACAACCGAAACCCGAATTGTTCCTCGACCTTGTTCAATTGTGCCGCCAATGCCTGCACCGTCAGGCACGATTGCTCCGCCGCAGCCGACAACGAGCCGGTCTGCACGATGCGCATGAGGTTGCGTAAGGTTCTGCTATCCATGGGGTAATGCCCTCTGCTTAAGTGGGCTCGCTGTAATTTTGCACCTGGCCAGGGCCTGGCGGTGCGATGCTGGCTATCATCAAGCACCTTGCCACGGTTGTCGCGGTTTTGTAGCGAAAAGCTCCAGCAGGCGATGATTGGAGCTTATGCGCGATTCTGATTTTTTGCTGGTGCTGTTTATAGGCCGATACATTTGCGAGCGAATCCAGACTTCGCGGCTCTGAAGTTGTTCGTTTGCGAATTAAAACTTAATTTTTATCCGTTTATGTATTAGTCTTTACGCAACAGTCCGTAATACAGGAGCCCAAACCTCATGGCGACTTCCTCCATCACGCTCAACGCACAGCAACAGTTGGATTCCCCGGATGCGGGTCGAGTCGCGTTGAAGTTTTTCTTCAACCTCATGGAATTGTGGGGCTGCAGCGTCGAACAGCAGCGCACGCTGTTGGGCAAGATAGGGAACACGACCTTCTACAAGTACAAACAATTACCCGACAACGTGAGGCTGCCGCGCGATACCCTCGAGCGTATTTCCTACCTCATGGGTATTCATAAAGCCCTGAGCATTATCTTCAGTAACAGCCGGGACCGTGTTTATCAGTGGGTCAGCAGTCCCAATAACGCGGCGCCATTCAACGGACAGTCGGCGCTTTCCTACATGCTGACCGGGCGAGTGGTGGACATTGCCGATGTGCGGCGATACCTCGACGGAGTGCGCGGCTGATGACGCCACCACTGGCGGACCCGCAATGGAAACGGGCCTATCGGATCGTCAACAGCAGCTTTCCGCCGATCACGCTGTTCGAAGACGTACTCGATCCAGATGACCTGCCCACCGCCTACGCCCTCGAAGCGCTGACCAATGACCGGCTCATGGAAGAGGCTGGAGTGCTTTCGCGGGTACGTCCCGAAGACCGGGTTTCCGGCCCGGGCTCGTCGCCGGTGATGGCGGCATTCACCCACATCGGCAAGCGCAGCCGCTTCAGCGACGGCACGTTCGGCGTCTACTACGCTGCCAGCAGCCAGGAAGCCGCGATTGCCGAGACCTGCTACCACCAGGCACGCTTCCTTGGGGCGACCAACGAGCCGGACCTGGAGTTGACCATGCGCACCTACGTCAACAAGATCGTCAAACCCCTGCACGACATCCGCCACGACTATCCCCATCTGCACAACCCGGACCCTGACGCCTACGGCCCGTCCCAGCTATTCGCCCGAGAACTGCGTGAAACCCTGTCGTGGGGGTTGCTGTACAACAGCGTCCGTTTGCCCGGCCATGAATGCGTGGCCGCGTTTCGCCCGCCGGCGGTGTCGATCCCGGTGCAGGGTAAGCATATTCGTTACGTGTGGAGCGCCCAGAAACGGGAGATTTCGTTTGTATTCGAGGTGAGTCAAGTGTGAACAAGGAGCTGCCGTGCGGCCGCCAGGCAAGCTCCTTCATCCCACGTACATGCGGGCGTGGTTGATCAAATCTTGAACTGCTGCACCGAAGCCTGCATCGAGCCCGCCGCATCGTTCAAATGGTCAGCCGTTTTCGTCAGATCGTGAATCGAGCGGGTGTTCTCCCGGGTCTGCTCGGCTATTGCTTCTACCCGCTGAGCCATTTCATCACTGGCCTTTGATTGTTCGGCAATGGTCTGGGAGATTTCCTCCACCACTTCGGCGGCATGCCGTGCGCCCGTGCGGATTTCACTGATCGACACGCCGGCCTGCTGGGCCAGGTTGACACCTTCGTCCACTCGGCTCACGCAAGCCTGCATGTTCGCCACCGCATCCCGTGCGCTGGACTGGATGCGCTCGATCATCGCGGTGATCTCCTGGGTGGATTGCGTGGTACGCGCCGCCAGGTTGCGCACCTCATCGGCCACGACCGCAAAACCGCGGCCCGCCTCACCGGCGCGAGCAGCCTCGATGGCGGCGTTGAGCGCCAACAAGTTGGTCTGTTCAGCGATGCTTTTGATCACTTGGATAATGGAATGGATATCTTCGGATGACGCATCCAGCGCGGTGATCTTGCTGGACGATTGATTGACCACCTCGGCAATTCGGTTCATGCCTTCCACCACCCCCAGAATCACCTGCCCACCGCTGCTCGCCAGTTGTTCGGATTGTGCCGAAATCGTCCGCGCGCTGTCGGCGTGCTGATGGATCTGGCTGATGTTCGCCATCATCTGCTCCATGCTCGCCGCCATGCTGGTAGCGCTCTGGGCTTGCTGGTCGGCGCTGGACACAATCTGCCGCGCCGTATCGCCCAGATTGCGCGACGTGCCGTGCAGCTCATCGCTCTGGCCACGGATCGTCGCGATCATCTGCCGCAAGTTCGCCTGCATCTGTTCGATCACCGCCTGTAACTGACCCAACTCATCATCGCCATGAGGCCCCATCGAGCGCTGCAAATCGCCTTGAGAAATCGCCTGGGTGTTGAGGATGATCTTGTTCAGCGGTGTGAGCACCGCCTTTAGCAGGCTCCACGACAGCAATACAAGCGCTACGCAGGTGGCCAGCAAGGTGATGATCAGCCAGCGCTCCGAGGTGCTGATGCTGTGGTCTTGATGCTCGCGAGAAACTTGTGCCTGGCTCTCGATCAACTCGCTGACCGCTTCGTTACGTTCTTCCAGCGCCGAAAAGGCTTTATCGAACTCGGTACGCAACGCCCGGCCATCCTGAGCCCCGCTCAACGCCTTGCCAATTATTTGCTTCGCCGAGGCGATGTAGGCTTCGGCCTGAGGCTTGAGCTCGGCGATGGTCTGAGAAATCGTACCCGGCAACCGAGCCTCGGCGTTCTCCGCGATGACTTTGCGCATCCGCTGCGAATGCTCGTCGAACGCCTCGGTGACTTCCTTCGCGCCCTCGGCATCCCCCGGTGCAACCAGCAAGGCAGCCAACACATCGCCACGAATAGCGTCATGCATCATGTCCGCCTCCATGTGCTTGCGCATCGCCGAGATACTGGTCTCGTTCTGCGCCAGGGCGTCGGTCATGGCGTGGTAACCCCACAGCCCGATACCGCCCAGCAACAGCGCAAAAAACAGGCTGACCAACCCCGAACCTACAACCTTGGTGCGGATTTTCATCGCTTATTGCTCCTGGAGCGGGGGGATTTGGGCAAGTGTAGATGAGCGCTCGCCGAGCCTTGGAAAGGCATGCTCTTGATTGAGGCTATCGGCGGCGAAAATAAATAGATGAATGCTCCACTAACCCGTGGCGAGGGAGCTTGCTCCCGCTGGGCTGAGAAGCGGCCCCTCTTTGCTACCGACGAAACCCAATGCTGCCCCACTCACTGAGCAGCATCGCGTCACTGCGTCTTAAGCAGGATTACTCCCCGGCGCCTCCAGCACCTTCACCACGTCATCGATGACGGCTTTGCTCATCTCCTGCAAATAACACGACGCCCAGGCATAACGATCCGTCCCCCGAACCATCGCCGCGTCATCGGCCAGACGCATGGCGATGTGGAGAAGATCGGAGGCGTGGGAGAGGGCTTCGCCGATGGGGATGCCGCTGTTGACGCGGAACAGGGGGCGGTCGGAGTGGTAGGAGAAGGGGGTTAGGCCTGGGGTTTTGAGGTCTTTGGGATTGGTCACTGCGCACCTCCGATCGCCAATTGGCGGGGGGTGGCTGGCAAAGTGATAAAGCGAGACTGCAGCAGATCCATGGCGTGCATCGATAGACTCCCATATCAGTTGAGAGCTGCCACGTTCGTTCTCAGGCGAATGGGTGGCAGCTGTGCGCAGGCTGAGAAACCGGAGATACAGGAACCCGGCAGACCCGAAGGTCTCCCACGCACAGCCGCCATAGCACGGAATACGGACATAAAAAAACGCCGCAAAACGTGATTCGGGCGTTGTAGCGCCTGCATCTTACTCGGGTTCTCAGGCCCGGTCGCTGAATTGGCAGCGACAGTTGGAGAGTAGCGGGCGATTGGGTAGGGTGCAATCGTGGCGCGATGCTGGCGGGTGAGGTTTAGGTAATTTTATGGTGCAGCCGGAGACTCATCACAGGTAATCGTGAAAGCAGTGCTTGCTCATGTCGTCGCAGCTCTGCAATCAAGCGCAGAAAGCGTGCTGGCCCGAAACTTCATCATTGAGGTAGTCATGACCGAAACAACTCTAAACCTGCCGGAACATCCTTCGAGCTCTCCTGCTGACCTGCCTAGGATGGACGGAGTTGACAATCACATCCTTCGCGGCTGTACCGAGCATGAGAAGGCTTTGGCCGCACAGATTGAAATGGCGGTAGACGAGGCCGATCGAGGGAGATTCGCCTCCAATGATCTGGTTGCTGCGATGCGCGCCCGACGCTGGGGACGATGTAGCTTGAGCGAGTGGTTTGAGAGGAAGGGCGTCGGGGCTCAAGCGCAGTCTCTTCCACCGCTAAAACAACAAAGCCCCCGCATTTCTGCCAGGGCTTCGTTTTGTATGGTGCGGCACCAAGAGTCGAAAAGTATCATAAAGCATTGATTTAATTGGTTATAAAAGAATTGGCGCAAAGCGCTATCTCAAAAAATACCCTATAATCTTCGTCTAACTATTTCAGTTTAAAGAGCAGTAAGTTTAAATTTGGAAAGGGGTGGGTGTATCAACTACAGATGTTAGCAGCTTGTCTGGTCTGGGTTCTGCTGGTGGTGAGGTTGGATATGTTTTTATTAGGGTGTGCAGTCCGGCTATAACAAATAAGAAGTTGTCAGCAGATTGGTTCGGGAAGGATGCTGGAGTTAGCTTGTTTGTAAAAATTCTAGTTGCCAGTTTTAATGAGGTTGTTTATTCTTGAGGTCTGCAGGTGGAGTTCTTCTTGAATTATTTCTGAGGCTTGATTCCAGACCTCAGAAGCGTAGCTTTCAGAGATTCCGAGTTGTAAAAAACGCCATTTCCTCTCGGCATCCCACCATGGAGAATCAACCAAATAATTAACCTTAGCGCTTTCGAGGTAAAAACTGATCCAAGAGAGTTGCTTGGGCGGTATCTTGAGTTTAGCTCCGGCGCGTTGAATGGCGGCCCGTCCCTCAGGTGTATGTTTGTCAATAGCTACCCACGTAGGGAAGCTGCTTTCAACATCTGCAGTCGAGGGGGTGACTATAGGTAGTGATGACATCGCAAGATAGGACGCTGCGATACAGAATGCCTTATCCCATTGCCAGCTTGCTTGTTTATAAATACTTCGGGCTGAAGCTGTAACTTTCTTTTGTTCAAGGCTTAAGCTCTTGCTCTCCACCCAGTTAAAGAAAGCGTCAGGTCTCTCCAGTCCTGCAGCTACCGTTCTAACGGCTAAACTATCTGGAGAGTCTTTTGCTGCACTTTTATTTCCAGTGGAGTATTCGTAAGCAAGGCTTCCTAGACCCGCTGCATCCTTATTTTTTTTAGACCCTGCAACTTTTTTAATAAGGACAATGGTTGGTGTGTGTGACGCTACCACCGGCACTAGCGGCCAGCACTCCTCAAACAAGATTACGCTTGCTCGGGTCTGAAGCCACTTTGAGTCGCCATTTTTGGCGAGGGTCAAAGCGACTTTCTCAGATAGTTCTGTATGACCACGGCGTACCAATTTCTGCAAAAGCGATCGAAAAATTGCTTTTGGAAAGCGAGTGCTCGCAGAAGAGGGAAAGCGCGTCATATACTGAACATTTTTGAAGTTATCCAGCTACTCTGGTAGTTTTCTTTGCATTTGCACCATGATGAACATTGTCTGCGTGTGATCGTACGGTCTGTAAGCTTGGAGATTGCTTCCTCGGCCGCAATATAATCTTTGCTAGGCGCATCTCCAGTTGCAGGGTCATCTATGATTACGCTTAGAAAGTTTCTGTCGAGAGGGATGGCTCCGTTGGGTGCTTGTAGTGTAATCATCTGATCAAAGTTCCCGGCGTGCCAGTCGGCGTCTAACTCCGCGATACTTGTAAAATAGCGCTGCTCAACTGGAGTGTTGACCTGCCATTTTGAAGGGTTTGTCTTGGTAATCCGCACGTCAGATGCTGAAAGTATAACTTTTGAGTCGAAAACAAAAAGAACTGGGCCGTAATGATTTCGGCGCGAAGCACGACGATGGATGTCTACAGTGTCAAGAAAAACATCGTTCCAAACACCTAGGCTCTTATCGAGGTCATCGGTATATTGCCCCGTCTGGGCAAGTCCGAAATTCTCGACGTGTTCCCTAGATGCAAGGCTATTTAGTTTCAGAAGACTTACACTAGTAGCTAGCGTATTAGCGTGAAAGAAATGCGACATCCCCTTTTTCTGGGCTACATCGTAAACCTCTTTTGGCAGCATAATTTTTCTCTTGTTAGAAGTTATGCTAAGTACATCAGTTTTTTCAAACGTTTGCAATTGAGACGTTGGGCAAGATCAATATTTTGAGCTAGTTTTTTCTAGAGGACTGCTTAGCACGATGTGTTCGGGCTTCCGGCCATCATCGCCTCAACTGAATGTGGCCGAGAGTAGGGCTTCTTGGCATAATAGCCACCTCCAGTCGAAGCAGCCGCAGCGCCGACAAGAAGTTCATATTTTTCAAGGAGATACGAATTGACCTCGATGCAAGAAGCCCCAATCCCTGCCACTGCAGAGCCGAGGTCGGTGTGGACCAGTCTTCTGAGTGCGAGTCGTCGGAAAAAAACCGATGCAGGCACCGTCGTGCCTGCAGCCAGTTCAAGTAGCGGAAGAGTGGAACTCCGCACCGAAATCGAGCGCGACTATGATCGCATTTTGTTTTGTGCCCCCGTCCGACGAATGGCAGACAAAACTCAAGTGTTTCCCCTTGATAGGAACGACAGCGTTCGGAACAGATTGACACATTCACACGAGGTTTCGAACTTAGCCCGTAGCTTCGGCACTACACTGGTATACTCGAATAACATTGCGAGTGAAGTTCCCACTGCTGTGAGGGATATTCCTTCCCTTCTTGCTGCAGTAGGTCTTGTCCACGATTTAGGAAATCCACCCTTTGGCCATCAAGGGGAGGGGGCAATCCAAAGCTGGTTTTTCGACAATATTAGTTCAGTTGCCGGTAAGAAATTCAGCGTGCTGACTGAACGGCAGTATCGTGACTTCTTAAAATTTGAAGGTAATGCTCAGGCATTTAGGTTGGTAACACGGCTTCAAGTGCTTAATGATGATTTTGGGCTAGATCTAACTGTTGCGACACTTGCCGCCATGATGAAGTACCCTGTTGGGGCGATGGGTGTAAATAAGAACAACGTTTGCACCAAGAAGCATGGTTTCTTTTTGTCCGAAGAGTCGATAGCAAAACATGTTCTAGAAAGTGTTGGTCTCTCAATCGGTAAACGTCACCCAATGTCTTACATCATGGAGGCTTGCGACGATATTGCTTATGCGGTTCTTGATATTGAGGATGCTGTCAAAAAAGGACTGGCTTCATTTTCAGACCTTCTAGCTTACTTGGAGCACCACGCCCCTCAAGATAATGTAATTAATGAGTTGGTGGAGAAGTCACGAGCGAAGCATGTTGAGTATCGGCTATTAGACTTGTCTCCTGCAGAACTAAATGATGTATCCATGCAGCGTTTTAGAGTTTATGCAATTGGGGTGATGATAAACTCTTGCGTTGATGCGTTTGTCGAAAATCAGAACAGTTTTATCGAGGGCTTGGCTCCCAGGGCCTTGTTAGATATTTCGAGTGTTTCGCGGTTGCGTGAGTTACTGGGGGACTTTTCTTTTAATCATACGTTTCAACATCGTTCAGTCCTAGAGGTTGAGTTGACTGGTTATAACACGATACGTGGATTAATGGATATTTTCTGGGCTGCTATTTTAGAAACTAACCCAGATAATGAGGTTTATCGCCCTAGTCATCCATATAATCGATATGTCTTTATGAGGATATCTGAAAACTATCGGCGCGTGTATAACTCGCCTCCTGGCGATCTGAAGGGCATACCATTACGGTACCGCCAATGTCTACTATTGACGGATATGATATCTGGCATGACAGACTCCTATGCGGTAAACCTTCTTCAGGAGCTCCGCTCCTATCAAGCTCGTGGGTGAGATAGCTCAATGAATTCGAAGTCAGCTAAAAAGAAAATTCAGGTATTTCTCGGTGAGGAGCTGGGAGAAACTCATCCGATTCAGCACCTGAAAAGCTCTCTCGCTGACTTAGCTATATTTGGTGGGATGATTCGCGATCTAACGTTGGGGCGTCCTGAATTTTTTAATTCGGATATAGATTTGGTATCAAGCGCATCTGCCGAAGAAATATACTATGCAATCCGAAATTACTCACCTGTGAGAAATAGGTTTGGAGGGTATAGGTTTTTCTTTTTAGGGCGTCCTTATGATATTTGGTCTCTAGAAGATACGTGGGCTGTTCGCGAAGGGTACGTGAAAGCAATATGTATAGAAGATCTGTGCAGGACAACCTTCTTTACTACTGATGCTGCCATATTTAACATTAATAGCGAATGTTTCTATTTGCCTAAATTTTGTAGGCAGTCTATTAGGCGTAAAATTCTAGATATTAATCTAATACATAATCCTTATCCTGCAAAAATGGCGATAAAAGCTATTGATCTATCAGTGAGAAGAGGGTTTAAGTTGTCGCCAGGCTTATGCGAATATGTCTTGCGAAATGACGCCTTGTTAGGGAATTTCGCTGGCTTTAGGGCTAATTTGATTAGCCATCTTGAAAAAAGCCCAGAAAGGCCATTCGAATTTACTAGGCAGCTTTCTCTGGAGTTTATTTAGCTCAGCTTAAGGCTCATCAAAGCATTTCGGCTCATAAAGTAAGATAGTCGCTTCCAAAAACTACATTGGCACCTATGGCGCTGCGTAGCTCATAGCTAAAATTGCGGCCATCTTGTATACCCACCAATGCCGATCACCTCATTTTTTCACCGACCCTCGCCCCACGTCATCCCGCCAAGAATGCTGAGTGTTATCAGGGATCAAGGCCCCTGCGACCTATGGGGAATGTCCACTACGCGGGACTGGCGGCTCCTTACAACCGGGAGCAAGGGAATCTCATGATCTGCCTCCTGAGCACCGTTACCGGTGGGCGGGTGGAGGCTGCATTGGCTGACGAGACCAATGCCGCGAGATCCTGAGCCAGGTGCAAGCAGCAATGCGATGACCGGGGCATGCCTGACTGTCAGTCAGGTGCAGTCCATTCCTTGGTCTGCGGCACCATCATCTGCATGGCTGTTGCTGGTGACATCGGCGTTTGTCACGCCGATTGTCACGAGGGGGAATGCCGCAAAGCCTTGTGCGATCAGGGCTGCAGCAGTGGTAGAAGTGCCCGTCTCTTTACAGAAGAAAGAGACGGGCACAGGTTGGCGCAATATTTCGGCCAAGCGGATAGGTTGCTGCAGGGCAGCGAGGTACGGTGTATCTGGCGCACGAGCGCTATGTGTGTAAGAGCATCCATCACATGGGTAGTGACCGGGCGAGCTGCCGGATGCGAATCGCCCTTGGGGAGAACCACCGCCAGAGCGGCGTGACCTTTAAGGTTCGGGTCACCTGGGGTGCTGTCATCGACAGCGCTTGCAACTCCCGGTCTACGTCTGTGGACAATATTCGTCAAGCAAAGCGATTTCAGAGATTTAGCGCCTGTGGATAAAACTATCCCCCGGTGGACATCAGTGGTTTTCCACGGATGCACTTTGTGCCAGCAGTTTTTTTCTTAGGTATGGTCCTTTCAAACGGGGCGGCTTTGCAGCCCCGTTTGAAAGGACCCGCGCGGAGGAGCTTCATGCGGTGCTGTGGGTAACTTCACAGCGAGTTGAGGTGGTGGTGCGGCGGGTTACTCGGTCCTCTTGGCACTGCGAAGCCGCGTGACGTTCTCGCCCGTCTGCTTGGCAAACTCATGCGGCGTCACATGGTCCTCGCGGTTCGCCTCTATAAACCGGCTCCACCAGGTCATGATCATCCGGCGCTCTTCAAGGAACTCAGCCTTGTGGGTATAAGCGGCCCGTACGTTGTTGCGTTCCTTGTGACTCATCTGCCGCTCGATAGCCGTCTCCGACCACAGCCCGGACTCGACCAGCGCACTGCACGCCATGGCTCGGAACCCGTGGCCGCAGATATCCACCTTGGTGTCATAGCCCATCGTCCTTAGCGCGGCGTTCACCGTGTTCTCGGACATCGGCTTCCACGGTTTGGCATCCCCCGCGAACACCAGGTCGAACTTGCCGGTGATCGCGTGGATCTGCTCAAGCAAGGCCACTGCCTGCGGCGATAAGGGTACAACGTGGATATCCCCGGCCATTTTTGTACCCCTTGTGGAAAAGGGTACTCCGTCCAGCACCGGGCGGGTGTCGGGGATCTCCCAGATGCCACGCTTGAGGTCAAACTCGTTCCAACGGGCGAAGCGCAGTTCACTGGAGCGCACGAACACGTGCAGCGATAGCATCACCGTGAGGCGCGTGAGCGGGCGACCTTTGTAGCCGTCGATACGCGCCTGTAGCTCAGGCAACCGCGATAAGGGTAGTGCGGGTCGATGTGTAACCCGTGGCGTTTTGATCGAGCCATCGAGATCGTGAGCCGGGTTCGCCGTGATCAGTCGCAGCCGTTTGGCTTCGCGCATGATGCTTTGCAGGTAGTTCTTGATCCTGAGCGCCACGTCGATGGTGCCGCGCTTCGTCACAGCCTCCAGTGGCTGCATGAGGTCGTGGGTGTCCAAATCAACGATTGCTCTGGCACCTAACAAAGGGAATACGTGAGTCTTCAACCGGCTGAGCACAGTCTTAGCGTGGCCCGGCGCCCACTTCGGCACCATCCCGGCATACCAATCGAGCGCAACGCTTTCGAAGGTTCGGCCATTGATCACGGCTTGCACCTTGGCCTGCTGCTTGGACTGGATAGGGTCAATGCCGTTGGCGAGCTGCTGTTTGAGCTCGAAGCGCTTGCGGCGAGCGTCAGCCAGCCCGACCACTGGATAATTGCCGAGTGAGGTCAGGCCCTCGCGGCCATCGGGCTTTACGTACCTGAGCCGCCAGCCTTTGCGACCGTTGGGCTTCACGAGCAGGTAAAGGCCATCGCCGTCAAAAAGCTTGTACTCACGTTCGCGAGCCTTTGCAGTGCGGCAGGCGTTGTCGGTAAGGGGAGCCGTTGTGCGAGCCATAAGGGTACTTTCCAATATCGAATTGGTAGGTATCCTTAAATGTACCCTTATTAGCGCTGGCTACCCCCGGAATCCGACGGAACGCCAAAACGAAAAAACCCGCCAGAAGGCGGGTTTTTCGGGGATTCCAGAGATTTTGAAAGCCTTCTCTGGAACCTTGTATGGTGCCGGCACCAGGAGTCGAACCCGGGACCTACTGATTACAAGTCAGTTGCTCTACCAACTGAGCTATACCGGCGTGTGGGCGACGATTATAGCGATTGGGCGGGTTCTGTAAACCCCTGAATTCTGACTATTTTTACGCAGGCCGTGGCTTGGCGGTGCGGCGAAGCTTGCGTGGGGGCATCAATCGACGCACGGCCAGCGGAAATGCTGCCCTGACGGCATTAAAACCAACCGTTATGTCGGTTTGTTTTAGCGCTTATGCACAATGGGAAGGAAGCGCCGAACGAAATCCTTCCTTTTTGTGACACTTTTCTCGTTTGCCCGCAAATCCCTGTTTTCATGGTTTTTTATCCATGTGAACAAAAAATGAACAGCCCGTAAGCGCTCACGAAATCACGATTTACTTGAACCCAGGCTTATTTCATCAACAGAGTTATCCACAGACTGTGGGGCGAGGCTGACGCTCTGCCAAGAGCAGCAGATTTCGTGGCGTAAGAGGTGATTCGCAGAAGGTGCCAAGGCGTACGTCATAGCCCTTTTGGCTGAGAAAAAGTGCCCGGTCCAGCACCAGCCAAAGCTCCAGCGGTCGTCGGAAAAGGCCTCGCACCAATTCCAGGTTGCGCACCTCGGCCAGGCGTTGATAACCCGCAGCCTCCAGTTGGTCCCAATCGGGGAAACCGACTGTGGATAAATTCTTCAGGGTCGCCAAGTCTGTGCAGTATTGGGCGAACGGTTTTTCCAGCCAGGCGCTGGGTAATGACGGTGTGGGCAGGTAGTCGTTGCTGCGGCGGATTTGCCTTTGCAGCAGGTCGAAGGCCAGGCGTCGGGCCATGGATTTGTCCCGTTGCCGACGGACGCGCGCGCCGGCGGTGACGGTTTCGCTCAGTGGCAGGCCGAGGTCGTCCAGCGACAGTTGCAGGCTGGATTGGCTGGCCGCGTTGGACAGCGGTTGATACTGCGCCGTGCTGATGCGGTTGTAGCAGCACGGTGCGATAGCCATTTGGGCGCAGCCGGCGGCACTCGCCAGGTGCATGAGCCGCACATGCAGGTCGCCACAGGCGTGGAGGGCTATCGGGGTGTGTTCCGGTTGGATCGCCTGGGCCGCGTCCGTCGCCATTACGTCTTGCTGCAGGTGCATGGCGGGCAGGTTGTGGCGCTGGCTCAGTTGCTGGCCGGCGGCGACCAGCCTGGGGTCGTGTTCCAGGCAGGTCAGGTGCTGATCGTCGTGCAGTAACCGCCGACCCAGGTGGCCTTTGCCGGCGCACCAGTCGAGCCAGTGGGTAGGTTTGGTGGTGAAGTTCAGACGGCTGGCGAAGGCTTCGATTTGCTGCCATTTGCGCCCGGGTACGTCGACGTTGAGACGATGAGTCGGCGCTTTCAGCAGGCTGGCGGGCAGCTCGGCGACAGCGCTCAATGCGCGGGCGGTAGCGGCCCATTGCGCAAACGGCGCGGGCGCGTCTTCAATCAACCACGGCTGATGATGGTCGTTTTCCGCCGCTTGCAGCGAACGCTGGAGTAGCCATTGGGCCAGTTCGGCGTAGGAAGTCTCCCAAGGTAGCTGCAGATGGGTGAAAGGGCGGGGCTTCCATAGTGCCTGGTGCTCTGTGAGAAAAGCATCCAGGGCCATGAAACGGGCGAGCAATGCTTCGCCCGTCAGCACGTCGCTCTCAGCGGCCTTGGCAGGCATCGACGCGCAACCAGCGTTCCAGTTGCTTGAAGCCTTGTACCAGGACGAAGGACATCAGCAGGTAGAACATGCCGGCCGCGAAGAAGATCTCTACCGGCAGGTAGGTCCGGGCGATAATCGTACGGGCCATGCCGGTGAGTTCCAGCAGTGTGACGGTGCTGGCCAGGGCACTGGCCTTGAGCATCAGGATCACTTCGTTGCTGTAGGCCGGCAGGCCGATGCGCGCGGCGCGGGGCAGCATGATGTAAAGCAGGGCTTTGGGGCGAGACATGCCCAGGGCCCGCGCGGCTTCAATTTCGCCACGGGGAATGGCCTGGATCGCGCCGCGCAGGATCTCGGCGATGTAGGCGGCGGTGTGCAGGGTCATGGTGGCGGTGGCGCACCAGAACGGATCTCGCAGGTAGGGCCACAGCGCGCTGCTGCGCACGGCATCGAACTGAGCGAGGCCGTAATAGACCAGGAACAGCTGAACCAGCAGCGGAGTGCCGCGGAAAAAGAAGATGTAGGCGTAGGGCAACGCCCGCACGTACCACAGGCGCGATGAACGGGCGATGCCCAGCGGAATCGCCAGTAACAGGCCGGCGATCACGGCGATGGCCACCAGCTCCAGGGTCAACGTCGCGCCCTGGGCCAGTTTCGGCAGCCACTTGATGATGACTTCCCAGTTCATTGGGTGCTCCTGGCGAAGCCACGGGCGGCGCGTTGTTCAAGCAGGTGCATGCCGATCATGGCGAGTACTGTCAGCCCCAGGTACATGAGCGCGGCGACCATATAGAAGGTGAACGGCTGTTTGGAAATGGTCACGCCGATTTGCGCGTGTCGCATGATTTCTTCCAGGCCGATCACCGAGACCAGCGCGGTATCCTTCATCAGGATCATGAACAGGTTGCCCAGGCCGGGCAGGGCGATGCGCCACATTTGCGGCAGGATCAACCGGGTGAAGATCCGCCATTTCGACAGGCCCAAAGCGACGCCGGCTTCACGGTGGCCCTTGGGGATCGCCAGGATTGCGCCGCGAAACACTTCCGTGGCGTAGGCGCCAAAGCACAGGCCGAGTGCGATGACGCCGGCGGCGAAGGCGTTGAGGGCAAGGTCGGGGTTGCCGAAGTATTCACCCAGGGCACGCATCAGGTTGACGGTGCCGAAGTAGATCAGCAGCACCCAGAGCAATTCCGGGATGCCGCGCACCAGTGTCGAATAAGTGCCACCCAGCCATTGCAGCGGCTTGTACGGCGAGGTCTTCGCCAGGGCGCCGAGCAGGCCGAGCACCAGACCCAGGCACAGGGCGCAGAGCGCCAGCTTGACGGTCATCAGCGCGCCGGCGGCAAGCGCCGGGCCGAATCCGTAGAGATCGATCATCATGGGTATGTGTTCATATCGCGGCAGGCTTTGCTAAGGACCGGCGCTGCACAACAGCGGCGCCGGCCAGGCACGTCAGAATCAATAGATGCTGAACGGGAAGTACTTGTCGTTGATCTTTTTATAGGTGCCGTCGGCAACGATCTCTTTTAATGCGGCGTTCAGCTTGTTGCGCAATTCATCGTCACCCTTGCGTACGGCGATAGCGATTTTGTCGCCCTCTACCACCGCGTCACCTTTGAATTCGTAAGCCCGGCCAGCTTCGGTTTTCAGCCAGTCGTAGTTCGCGTATTTGTCTGCCAGGATCCCGTCAAGACGACCGGAGGTCAGGTCCAGGTAGGCGTTTTCCTGGGTGTCGTAGAGTTTCAGTTCGACACCTTCCATGTTTTCTTCCATCCAGGTGCCGGCGAGCGTGGAGCGCTGTGTCCCGATGACCTTACCCTGAAGAGACTCTTTATCGATTTTGAAATCGACGTTTTTCGGTGCGATGAATTGCAGTTTGTTGGTGTAGTACGAGTCGGTGAAATCCACCGCTTGCTTGCGCTCTTCATTGATCGAAAGCGAAGAAATCAGGAAATCGAACTTCTTCGCCATCAAGGCCGGAATGATCCCGTCCCAGTCTGAAGTGACCACTTCGCACTCGACTTTCATCTTGGCGCACAGCGCGTCGCCGATGTCTTTGTCGAACCCCACGACCTGGCCGCTGGCGTCCTTGTTGTTGAACGGAGGGTAGGCTGCTTCGATGCCCATTTTCAGTTTGCCGTCCGCCATGGCGTTGGCCGAAAGGACCAGGCTGGCCGCAGCGGCCAAGAGAATTTTCCTGTAGGTCTGCATAGGTACTGCTCCGTTAGCGGTTGCTGGACATGAATTGTTTGCAGCGCGCCGAAAGCGGGCTTTCGAAAACCTGCTGTGGCGTTCCTTGTTCTTCGACCAGGCCCTGATGAAGAAATACCACTTCGCTGGAAACCTGGCGGGCAAACCCCATTTCATGGGTGACCAGCAGCATGGTGCGGCCTTCTTCGGCCAGGGCGCGGATCACACTAAGTACTTCCTGGACCATTTCCGGGTCAAGGGCGGAGGTGGGTTCGTCGAACAGAATCACCTTGGGCTGCATCGCCAGCGTGCGGGCAATTGCAGCACGTTGCTGTTGGCCGCCGGACAGTTCGGCCGGGTAGGCGTGGCGCTTGTCGGCGATACCGACCTTGGCCAGCAAGGCTTCGGCGACTTCGACGGCTTCGGCCTTGCTCTGGCCGAGCACCCGGCGCGGAGCCTCGATGATGTTGTCGAGCACGCTCATGTGCGGCCAGAGGTTGAAGTTCTGGAAGACAAAACCGATCTCGCTGCGTATGCGGTTGATCTGTTTGCCGTCGGCGGCTACCAGCTCACCGTTTTTCGCCGCCTTGAGCTTGAGCTCTTCGCCAGCCACCAGGATCTGGCCCTGGTTGGGGTTCTCCAGCAGGTTGATACAACGCAGGAACGTGGACTTGCCGGACCCGGAGGAGCCGAGGATCGAGATCACGTCGCCGTCGCGAGCGGTCAGCGAGACGCCTTTGAGCACCTCCAGCTGGCCGTAGCGTTTGTGCAGGTTGCGGATTTCAAGCGCGGGCGTGGCCTGGGCCATGTGCGTTCCTCATGATATGTGCTCCCTTGCTGTCGGCAGCCTTCCTGGCGAGGCGGCCAAGCTAGCATGCGTCCGGATGGCCGCCAACAGCGCTACGCGCGGTAAACCGGCGACTTGCGACAGGTTGTCGCATCGGCGCAGCAGACTGTCGCGCCGTCAACAACCGAACGGCTGTTTGAACCGAACTGTCAGCGAAATGCCTGGGGAGTCGCGTAAAAAAAGGCGCGATGGTGCCAGCTTTGGGCGGGGGTGGG
>NZ_JBHFJB010000155.1:25695-37308 GCF_057334555.1 Pseudomonas sp. AGC41 | reverse complement strand
GGTGGGAAGGGTTAACCGGATGAGCGTGCCTATTCCAACTGGCATTCGGACCAACTCCCAATCGATCTAAACATCGGTGTTCATAATCGATCAAACGATGGCGTCCAAAATCAGGAGTGGTTGCCATGAACTCGCTATCTCGCCTCGTCGCTTTAGGCGCGCTGATATTTCCCATCTTCCTCAACGCCACCAACCTCGCGCCCATCGACAAGACGGGCGTCCAGATCCAACCCATGCAGCAGAACGGCATTACTTATCTGTCCGGCGGTATCGGCGAAGACGAAGCCCGGGCCATCGGGCAGGCCCAGGGTTACAACTTGCACATGACTTTTGCGATCAGCCCGGAGAACAAATACGTTCCGGATGTGGACGTGACTGTGCTGAACGCATCAGGACAAACATTACTGACGCTCAGCGATGCGGGCCCGCTGGTGTATGTGCAACTGCCGCCGGGCAAGTACAGCGTGGTGGCGACGCGCAATGGGGAGGAGCGACGCGACACCGCCGATGTGGGCAGCGGAGCCGCGCGCAAGCTGGTGTTCCACTGGAGCAGCAGCGAGTAGCCAGCCCGAACTTATTCGCCGGCGGGCTCTTCCATCGACTGGCGATAACGGTCCAGCGCCTCGCTGAAGTCCTTGATGAACTCCGGCGTGCTGAGCCAGCGCTGGGCCGCCTCGCGGTCCATGTCATCGACCCACATGCGGTAGTCCACCAGCATGTCGGCGGCCAGGTTGGTGGCGGCCATGCTCTCGTTTTCGGCGTTCTTCAGATCCAGCAGGCCCGGGCGCTCGATGATCATTTCGCTAACGTTTGCCAGCAATGTGTCGAGCATTTCGCTGCGGCTGACGGCCTCGGCATCGCGCAGCTTGACGAACAACTCCTGCACGTAGACCGGTGGCTGGGCGGTTGCATGGGCCGGATCGCCATACATCGGGATGGATTTTCGCCCGGTCATGCGGATCTGCTTGGCTTTGTCTTTGGCACGCTTGGCGCGTTTCTGCTGTTTGTTCAGTGAGGCCATTGGGCTTCGGTTTCCAATTCGTTAGGGGGCGGTGCCCGGCTCAGTCGATTTTCGGCACGGTAAAGCGAAATTCGCTGCCCTGGCCTGGCTGGCTTTCGGCGTGCAGTTTACCGCCATGAGCCTGGACAATCCCCTTGGAAATATACAGCCCAAGTCCGGTGCCATTCGGGTTGCCTTCCTTGGTGGTCCAGTAGCGGTCAAAAACATGCGGCAGCTGTTCAGGGGCGATGCCTTCGCCGGTATCGCGGACGCTGAACACGATCTCATCGCCCACCGACATCGCGCTGATGCCCACGGTGCCTTGCTGCGGCGTGAATTTGATGGCATTGCCGATCAGGTTGGACAGCACCTGGAACAGCCGCTCGGGATCTGCACTGATCTTGAGGTTGGGCTCGGCATGGAAAGAAATATCGATGGCCTTGGCGGAGGCCAGCGGCGTGAGCAGCGAACACGCGTCTTCGAATATCTGGCTGACGTCCATCGGCTGAGGGTTGATGGTGTAGCGCCCGGCGTCGATGCGCGAGGTGTCGAGCAGGTCTTCCAGCAGTGCATTCATCCGACTGGCGGCTTGTTGCATGGTGTCGATGGCCGAGGCAATTCGCTTCGAGCTGTGTGAGCCGTCGGAGCTGAAGGCCTTTTGCATCATGCCGCAGAGCATGGAAATGACCGTCATCGGGTTGCGCAAATCATGGGACACGACCGCCACCAGTTCATCACGCGCTTGCACCGCCTGGCGCTCCTTGCGCACCTGCCGGGCCAGATCATTTTCCAGGGCCGAGCGGCGCAGATCGTTGGCGGCGAACAAGTCGCCATGGCTCCACTTGGCGCTGATACCGTCCATCTCGATTTTCCAGATTTCAAACGAGGTGCGCGGCCGCAGGCGTAATCCGGTCTCGCTGTCTTCCAGGTCGAGGGGTTTTTGCGGGTCGCCGCTCCAATTGATGGTTTGCTTCACTTCGGGACGGAACCACAGCACGCCGTTTTCCACAGGCTTGGGCAGATGAATCGCCAGCACACCGCTCGCTACATCCTGAAAAGCCTTGGCCGGGGCGAAAACGCTGCCCAGGTTATGGTGAGAGAAAACCGGCTGACCTGTTGCCAATATCCACTTGTGCAATTCGCGGATTTGCTCCGGTTCCGGGCACTGGCCGTGACGATGCAGTTTGTTGTCCTCGAAGATCGCAACGCCACCGGCCCCGGTGAGGTCCATCAGACGTTGTGGCTCGCGGCACAGGCCATCGAAGACGTTTTCGCTGGACTCGGCCATGGCGACGGCGAGTGCCTGGAGATCTGCGAGCTTGGCGTCCCGTTGCCGAGTCAGTTCAAGGGTTTCCATGGCGCTGATCTGTAGTGACAGGATCTGGCCGATGGTCTGGCAGGCCATGCGCATTTCATGGGGCACGAGTAGCGGCTGGCGATTGCCGCAACTGATCAAGCCCCACAGCTGCTCGCCTTTCATCAACGAGATGCTCATCGACGACAGCACGCCCATGTTCTTCATGTATTGACGGTGGATCGGCGAGACGCTGCGCAGCGTCGAAAAACTCAGGTCCAGCGGCGCCTGGGTATCGGGACGCAGTTCGGGCACCAGGGGTATCGGCGCGTAGTCGGCGTTGGGGATGATGCGCAACCAGTTGGTGCGATACAGCTCACGGGCCTGCTCGGGAATATCCGAGGCTGGAAAAAACAGCCCCTTGTAAAGCTCCATCGATGGCGCGCTGGCTTCGGCGATGACCTGCCCATGGCCTTCTTCCTCGAAGCGATAGATCAGCACGCGGTCGTAGCCGGTCATGGCCTGGATTTCCCGCACACTGATCTCGTACAGCGTTTGAAGGTCTTTTGCGCTTTGCAGGCGCTGGAGCATGCGGCCCAGGTTGGCCTCGCCGCTGACGCCTTCGGGGCGATAGTCGCTCAGGTGTTGTTCCAGCTCGATGATCAGTGCGCCCTGATGGCGATGCACCAAGGCGTCAAAACGCTGCTGGTTCACGACTATGGCTACGGGCGCGTTGTCGCTTCCCGGGGCCGCGTGACAGGCAATGAGGATGGCTTGCGCCTGCTCCAGTCCCACCAGTGCATCAAGCGTCTGGTCCAGCAATCTGTTGGGATCTTGTCCCATCAGCTGCAATACGTTGGCGCTGACCTGACGGATCAGGAAGTCCGGCTCGGACAGCATCAGCAGCACGCCATGAGGCTGGATGGCGCCGGGGAAGCGAATCGGTTCGTCTGCGCAATTAGCCAGCAGTTCTTCGAAGGCTTCCTGGTTTTCCGGGTTCATAGCAGTACCTTTTGGCTGTCCAGCCAGTGTTCAAAATGAGTAAACGTCGCCTTGGCGGCGCGTGTGACTTCGAGCGTCTGGGGTTCGCCAAGGTTCCTGTCGTCCAGGTATTGGAGGAAATCCTTCCAGCGGCGGCCGGTGAGTTCACCATACACATTGAGAAAGGCAGCGCCACTGGAGGCATCCAGGCCAAGCTGCTCCGCCACCCTGCGTCGCAGAATCTGTCCGCCGAGGGTCGCTCCTTCCAGCACGTAGGAAACCCCGAGGGCGGCCGCGCGGGAGTCGATCTGCGGCAGTTGCTGGCAAATGGGCAGCGCCTCGATAGCGGCAGCATCCATGCCCAGCGCCGTGAGATCAGCCCGCAATACCGGGAGCTTGATGCGCAGGGATTGGTCCAGCCCGGACGGAATCAGCGCCAAAACCTGCAGCTGTTGTTCCAATGGCTGGTAAAAACCGTAATAGGCCGCCATCAGGCGCCGGTACAGATCCAGGTTCAGCCGTTCCGAAAAAAATGGCAGGCGTTTTTCCAAGGCGACATGCAACTCGGCGGTTTCAGTCCGCAATGCCTGGATCAAAGAGGGGTGGGTTGCGGCCGGTGACATGCAGAATGGCGCTCGTTGGCTGGAGCGTTGCTGAAAAAAACGCATCAATATTACATGGGTTTATTGCTTATGCGCTCCTGGATGTCGGCTTCCATTCCTTCAAGTCGCTGCGTTCGAGGGGCGACTCCTCAAGTCGCGCCCGTTCACAATCCAGCGCCTTGCGCTTGCTTCCTGCTCTACCGCAGGTCGGTCGCGGCTTGCCAGGAGGCGTTCGTAATAGAACGTGCCGATCTGGCGCTCCAAGGCGCGGGTGGAACAGTTCTGGGTGGCGGCTTCGTTCATGTACCAACTGCGTGCATTCTCTTTTTCGACACGTAGCAGTGTTCGATAGTGGGTCCAACTCAATGCGTGACGCAGTGCGTCACAGATTGAGTCCCAGGAGGGTGATCCATCGCCAGCCGCAGTCTGAAGTCAGCCTTGACCTTGTGTCAGCGTCTGGGATGCGGCCACATAGTCAGCCTGGAACTGCTTGCTTTCGACCCAATCCAGGGCGGTCTGCTCATCGACACCCGTGGTCAGGCGACGGTATTCGATCAAGGCGGTGATGATGAAGTCGGTCGCTTCTTCCTCGCCTTCCTGCTCCAGCACGAGCGCCAGCAATGGATGGCCCAGGAACGCTTCGCACATGGCTTTCTGGCTGACCTTCTCGGCGAGGCTCATGATGCGAAACAGGTCCGACAGGTCCACGGTTTCCAGGTCGATGCGCTCGTCGTTCGGATCCAGGAAGTCGTTCGGCGCAGCGGCACGCTGAATGCGATTCTTCTTGGCTTTCTCCTTGGCGCGCTGGTTGCGTTTTTGCTGTTTGTTCGCCGATGACATGGTCGGATTCCTGATGAATAAGGCCATCTATCCTACAGCTTCGACGCGAGCGCTTCGAATCTCAATCCACCACGAACAGCGTCGCCCCGGATGGAGTGGAGGAGCGATGAGGCTCGGCCTGGTCGGCCACCTGATAGCTCATGCCGGGCTTGAGCAGGAATTGCCGGCCGTCTTCGAGCTCGGTGTTCAGCTCGCCTTTGAGACAAAGCAGGATATGGCCTTTGGTGCACCAATGGTCGGCCAGGTAGCCGGCCGTGTATTCCACCATCCGTACCCGAACGCTGCCGAAATGCTGCGTGCGCCAGTAAGCGGTTCCGGTAATGCCTTTGTGTTCGGTGGGTTCGATGGTTGACCAGTCGGTGGTGCCGAAGGGGATGCCGGTGATATCCATGTCGACTCGCATGCAGGAGGAGGGGAGCGGACGAATGTAGCTGAGTCGATAGCGCACAGGAAGAAATCCTGGCCAATAAAAAACCCCGATCAATTTCTTGATCGGGGTTTTCGGTATTTGGTGCCCAGAGACGGAATCGAACCGCCGACACGGGGATTTTCAATCCCCTGCTCTACCGACTGAGCTATCTGGGCAACGGGGCGCATTAAACGGGTTTTTCAGGGGGGCGTCAAGCAAGTTATCAAAAAATATTTAACTATTACCGTCGCTTACGATTCGCCCCCGCTCCGGGCAGCTTATTCGGAGGGCGGCACGTAGCCCTCGGCCTTGGCGTATTCTTCGCCGGAAAAGAACTTGTCCATCTCGCCCTGAAGATATTTGCGATCTTCGGCATTCATCATGTTCAGGCGTTTTTCGTTGATCAGCAGGGTCTGGTGTTTTTGCCAGTCGCCCCAGGCCTTGGCCGATACGTTGTCGTAGATGTCCTGGCCCTTGGCGCCGGGAAACGGTGCGCGCTCCAGGCCTTCCAATTGTTCTTTGTACTTGCGGCACATGATGGTGCGGGTCATTGCAACTCTCCTGCGTTCAATACAGCGGCCGCGCGTTCGAGCAATGTCTTGACCGGGGCGGCGAGGCCCAGGCGCGGCGGGGTGGCGAGGTTATACCAGAGCCAGTCGGCCTCCGCCACGTGATGGCCGGTTTCGCAGACCCGGACCAGCCAGGGTTCGATTGCCAACTGGAAGTGGCTGAAAGTGTGTACCAGGCTTGGCATTGCCTGTTGCGGACCCAGCTCCAGCGAATGTTGCAGGGCCAGGTGTTGCAGGTCGTCGAGGTCGTCGAGTTCCGGCAGACTCCACAGACCGCCCCACAAGCCGGTGGATGGGCGGCGGTAAAGCAAGATGGCGCCTTCGCGGTTAGCCAGCATCGGCATCAAGGTGCGTTTCTTGGGCACTTCCTTGCGCGGCTTGGGAATCGGATAGCGGGTTTCCAGGCCCAGCATGTGGGCCTCGCAGCCTTTTTCCAGCGGGCAGAGCAGGCAACTGGGCCTGCTGCGGGTACAGAGCGTGGCGCCCAAGTCCATCATCGCCTGGGTATAGGCGTTGACCCGGTCCTGAGGGGTAAAGCGTTCGGCGGTGGCCCAGAGCTGTTTCGCAACCTTTGGCTCGCCTGGGTAGCCTTCCTGGGCAGTAAAGCGCGCCAGCACTCGCTTGACGTTGCCATCGAGAATCGGCGCCCGCAGGCCCATACTGATGCTGGCAATCGCGCCAGCGGTGGATAGGCCGATTCCCGGCAGTTCGGTGAGCTTCTCGACATCCCGGGGAAATTCGCCGCCATATTGCTCGACGACGATTTTCGCGGTTTTCTGCAGATTACGAGCGCGTGTGTAGTAGCCCAGCCCGGTCCACAGGTGCAGCACTTCATCCTCCGGCGCGGCGGCCAGGGCCTGGACGGAAGGCAGGGCGGCCATGAACCGGTCGAAGTAATTGAGCACGGTGCTGACCTGGGTCTGCTGCAGCATGATTTCCGAGACCCACACCCGATACGGGGTGATGTCTTGCTGCCAGGGCAGGTCATGGCGCCCGTGGCGGTCGAACCAATCCAATACGGCGCTGGAAAACTGCTCGGATGTCATCGCTTGAACAGCCCCTTCAGCGCATCTTTGAGCTCGGGGCTGACCTTGTCGCCGAGCTTCTCGTCGATCTTGTCCCCGAGGCGGTCGCCGGCCAGTTTCGCCGCGACCTTGCCCAGCCCGTCGTTGTCCAGGCGGCAGGCTTTCGCGCCCAGCTCCAGCGGGCCTCGGCAGCGTAACGGCCACTCGACATCGACATAACGCTCGTTGACCTGGCAGGCCGGGTCGGGCATGTCGCTCTTGTCGCCTTCGACGATGACGCCGATGCGGTAGTCCATACCCAATACGCGCAGGTCGATGTCACCGTTGCCATTGACCCTCATGCCGGGAATGCGCACTTTCAGGTCCGGATTGCTGGCCACGCCATTATGGAAGGTAAGGTTGCCGTCGAGTTGCTGGAACGGGGTGTCCTTGCCGCGCGGTTCGCCGCTGAGACTCTTGCGGTTCAGCGTTGCGATGCCTTTGCACAACTGCTGTTCGAGGTTGGCATTGAGCAGCACGCCGTCATTGATGACGAACCCGGCATTGCCGTTCAGGCTGTCGATCAGGGCCTTCTGGCTGTTGCCGCTGGCGGTGATGGCGCTGTTGAGCGTCACCAGGCCTTTGACGGGCGGATTCTTGCCCTGGCTTTCGATGATCTTGTCGGCCGGCACCCGGTTGATGCGGGTTTGCAGGCTCAACTGCGGCGTGGGCTGGCGTACGTCCAGCGTGCCCTTGGCTTCGAAGTTGCCGTTATACAAATCGCCCCGCAGGTTTTCCAGCGTCAACAGGCCGCCGAGCCCGGTGGCCTTCAGCGCGGCATTCTGGATGGGCAGCTTGTCGAGGGTCAGTTGGCCGAAGTTCAGGTCGGCATCGATATCAAGCTTGCTCAGGCGCTCCACCGGAAACAATCGATCATTGCTCCACGCGCCCTGGGTCGGGGCGCTTGGCAGCGGTGTGCTGCCGGCACCGGCCATGGCGCTGGCCTCGGTGCTGCTGACTTCGGCCTCGCGGGCAGCCTTGGCGCTGTTGGCTTCGGCGGACTTTGGCGGCAGGTAGCGATCAACATTGAAGGTGTCGGCCTTGAGCTGGGCACGCAGAGATTGCTTGGCAATGTCTTCCACGGCGATGCGACCGCTGAAGTTGCTCTCGTCGATTTTCAGATTGATGTCGCTGAGCTCGACGCTGGTCGGTGTGGCTGCAATGCGGCTCGCCAGCTCGACCTTGCTCAGGCTGCCATCGGCCATCGCCGGTAGTTTCTGGCCGATGCTGTCGACAAAACTTGCCAGGTCGAATGCAGCAATCGACACGCCGCCATTCAGCTGCGGCGTTTTGTCGAGATCGTTGACCTTGAGCTCGCCCAGGGCGCGAAGCTGGTTGAGCGACAGCTTGATGCCGGTCCATTCGGCGACGTTGGCTGCTTTGTCGAGGAACAGTTGCCCTTGTGCCGCAAAGCTCACGGTCTTGCCTTGCAGCGGATCGCCGGTGGCTTCACCGGACAGCTTCAGGTCTTCGAATTTGTAGCGTTGCAGCGCGCGTTCAAAGCGCAGCTCGCCAGTCACCTCGGTGCGCACCCGAACAGCCGGCTGGTTGCTGGACAGGAAAGCCGTTAGGGTAACCGGGATATTGGTGGAATCATGGACCGGGCCAGTGCTCAACTGGATGCTTTCAGCGGTAAACAGCTTGCCGGTCTGCTCGTCGCTGTATTCAACCCGGGCGTTGTTCACGGTCAGGCTGTCGATGTCCAGGCGGGTGGGCTGGGCCGGTTTCTCTGCCGGTGCGCTGGCAGGCGGAGCGGATTGTTCGGTTGGCGCCGGCGCCTTCGCAGCGGTCGTGGAGGCGGGCGCCTTGCCGATGTCTTCCCAGTTGCCATGGCCATTCTTGTCGCGGTTGAGCCGCAGGTTCAGCCCTTCGACCCGCACGTCGCTCATCTGTACTTGCCGGCGCAACAGCGGCATCACCCGTACCGAAAGCCCGAGCATCTGCAGGTCGGCAAAGGGTTGGGTCGGATTGGCCAGGGTCGCAACGCTGGCTTCGTGCAATTCAAGACCCAGCCATGGAAACAGGCTCCAGCCGATATCGCCATTGAGGGTCAGCTCGATATGGGCCTTGTCACGGGCTATCTGGCGGATCTCTTCCTTATAGTCGTTGGGATCGAAGAGGTGGGTCAGGGCAAAGCCCAGGGCCACAATGATCAGCAACAGCCCGAGAAGTACCAGACCCAGGATTTTGCCGAACGCTTTCATGGGCGAATCCTTGTAGGTTGAGTTCAAATTTACCGGAGAGTATAACGTCCCGGGTTGGTGGAGCGTTGGGTCATCGTTTCTCGATTCTCCACTGGTGGAACGGCAGGCGCGGTTCACCGTGGCGAGGGAGCTTGCTCCCGCTGGACTGCGAAGCAGTCCCAAACCAGGCGAATCAGGACGCCTGGCACACCGTGGAGACAGCTTCAGGGGGCGCTGCGCTCCCCAGCGGGAGCAAGCTCCCTCGCCACGGATATGTCCAGTCAGCTTTGATTCAGCGCAATCTTCAATTTTGCCGCCAAGGCCTGGGCCTCCAGATGCCCGGCCGGTGCCTCGAGCCGAAGCCCGGCGTCATCCTGTCGAGCCATCCTCCGTGCCTCGCTCACCAAGCGCTCAGCTACGCCACGGCGACGGGTAACCTTTCTTACGCACAGGTGAGACAAGTACCAAGCGTCCTGGTGCCGTTGCAGGCGTGCGGCGCCGAGCAGTCGGTCGTTGAACCGTGCCGCAATCAGCGTACCTTCCGCCAGGCAACTGTTGACCAATTGCCCGGCATCGCTGAACGGCTCGAACAGCCAGGCCGGCGCGTCCTGGTAGATTTTCTGCAGGTCCTGATGATCCTGATCAGTGGCTTCATTCAGACGCTCGACAACGATGGGCATGAAAATTCCTGAAAAAATAAACGAAGAACGCCCTACAGAAAGTGAGAAGAGGCGCGATAAGACGAATGACAGAAAAAAGGTGATAGCACTTTGGCTTTTCTGTCACGAGCAAATGGTAACCTTTGTCAGTTCGCCCGTCCTTCTGCGACGTGATGTCGCACCAAAATGGAGCTTCACCGCAAAATACAGTCATGCCTGCGTGCAAATGAAGACTGAGGGTGATGCGTGGCTGGCGAACCTATTCCAATAACTGGGGGATACACAATGAGCACGAGCATTACGGCGGACGGCATTGCCGACCAGCCTGCGTTCCTCTCCAAGGAACGCATTATCGCCAAGCCTGGCTTCAACCGCTGGCTGGTGCCACCGGCCGCGCTGGCCATTCACCTGTGCATCGGCATGGCCTACGGCTTTTCGGTGTTCTGGTTGCCGCTGTCCAAAGCCTTGGGCATCACCAAGCCGGTAGCCTGCGCGCCGGACATGAGCTTCATCTCGCAAGTCTTTTCGTCCCAATGTGACTGGCCGATCTCGATGCTCGGCTGGATCTACACCCTGTTCTTCATTTTCCTGGGTTGCTCGGCAGCCATCTGGGGCGGCTGGCTGGAACATGCCGGTCCGCGCAAGGCTGGCGTGGTATCGGCCCTGTGCTGGTGCGGTGGCTTGCTGATTTCGGCGCTGGGTATCTATACCCATCAGATCTGGCTGATGTGGGTCGGCTCCGGTGTCATCGGTGGTATCGGCCTGGGCCTGGGCTACATCTCCCCGGTCTCGACGCTGATCAAGTGGTTCCCGGACAAGCGCGGCATGGCGACCGGCATGGCGATCATGGGCTTCGGCGGTGGCGCGATGGTGGGTGCACCCTTGGCTGCAGCGCTGATGAGCCATTTCGCTACGCCAACCGACGTCGGCGTATGGCAGAGCTTCCTGGTGATGGCCGCGATCTACTTCGTGTTTATGATCGGTGGCGCCCTGTCGTATCGCGTTCCGCCGACCGGCTGGAAGCCTGAGGGCTGGAATCCAGCACCGAAAAAAGCCGCGAACGCGATGATCACCCATCGCCACGTTCACGTGAACGTTGCCTGGAAAACCCCGCAGTTCCGTCTGGTCTGGCTGGTGCTGTGCCTGAACGTATCCGCCGGTATCGGCATCCTGGGCATGGCTTCGCCACTGCTGCAGGAAGTGTTCGGCGGCAAATTGCTCGGTAATGACCTGCCTTTCGGTCAGCTGGACGCCGCGCAACTGGGTCAGATCGCTGCCATTGCAGCCGGTTTCACCGGTCTGCTGAGCCTGTTCAACATCGGCGGCCGGTTCTTCTGGGCCTCCTTCTCGGACTACCTGGGTCGCAAAAACACCTACTTCGTGTTCTTTGCCCTGGGTGTCGCCCTGTATGCGCTGATCCCGAGCCTGGGCCACCTGGGCAGCGTCGCGCTGTTCGTGGCGGCGTTCTGCATCATCCTGTCGATGTACGGCGGCGGTTTCGCCACTGTGCCGGCCTACCTGGCGGACCTGTTCGGTACGCAGATGGTCGGTGCGATCCACGGTCGCCTGTTGACCGCCTGGGCGGCAGCCGGCGTGCTGGGTCCGGTGCTGGTGAACTACTTGCGTGAATATCAACTGAGCATCGGCGTTGAACGCGCCGCGGCCTATGACATCACCCTGTACATCCTCGCCGGCCTGCTGGTGCTGGGCTTCCTGTGCAACCTGATGGTTCGCCCGGTCGCCGACAAGTACTTCATGACCGACGCCGAACTGGCCGCAGAGCAAGCGCTGGGCCACGACAAGGGCGCCGACAGCACCACTTCGCTGGAATGGAAAGCCGCACCGGGCACCAAGCCCCTGGCGATCGCCGCCTGGCTGGTGGTGGGCATTCCGCTGGCGTGGGGTGTGTGGGTGACCCTGCAGAAGACGGCGGTGTTGTTCCGCTAAGCGACAATCCCAAATGAGCCCGAATCCATCGGAAACGGGCCAACCCTGTGGGGGGGGGGGGGGGG
>NZ_JBHFJB010000155.1:17926-25670 GCF_057334555.1 Pseudomonas sp. AGC41 | reverse complement strand
TGCCGCTTTCGCGAGCAGGCTCGCTCCCACATTTGTTTTTATGAGTCCTGGAAGACTTGTATGGACATGTCTAACGCCGCCGCATCGGTTTCAGCCCGTCAGCGGCGTCACCTCTTTTGTTTCTGTTTGCCGCTCGCGCCCCTATAATGGCTGCCTTTTTCGCCCAATGATTTTGCGGAGCTGGTGATGGCCGAACGTAAGGCGTCTGTCGAGCGCGACACTCTGGAAACCCAGATCAAAGCCTCGATCAACCTGGATGGTACCGGAAAGGCCCGGTTTGATATCGGCGTGCCTTTTCTTGAGCACATGCTCGACCAGATCGCCCGTCACGGGCTGATCGACCTGGACATCGTCAGCAAGGGCGACCTGCATATCGACGATCACCACACCGTGGAGGATGTCGGTATCACGCTGGGCCAGGCTTTCACCAGAGCCATCGGCGACAAGAAGGGCATCCGTCGCTACGGCCATGCCTACGTGCCGCTCGATGAAGCGCTGTCGCGCGTGGTCATCGACTTCTCCGGCCGCCCTGGCCTGCAGATGCATGTGCCGTACACCCGCGCCACCGTCGGCGGCTTCGACGTCGACCTGTTCCAGGAGTTCTTCCAGGGCTTCGTCAACCACGCCAACGTGACCCTGCACATCGACAATCTGCGCGGGCACAACACCCACCACCAGATCGAAACCGTGTTCAAGGCGTTCGGCCGCGCGCTGCGCATGGCTGTCGAGCTCGATGACCGCATGGCCGGCCAGATGCCTTCCACCAAAGGCGTCCTGTAATGCAGACGGTTGCGGTTATCGATTACGGCATGGGCAACCTGCACTCGGTGGCCAAGGCCCTCGAGCACGTAGGCGCCGGCAAGGTATTGATCACCAGCGATGCCGAGGTGATTCGCGAAGCCGACCGGGTAGTGTTTCCCGGTGTCGGCGCGATTCGCGACTGCATGGCCGAGATTCGGCGCCTGGGCTTCGACAAGCTGGTGCACGAAGTCAGCCAGGATCGCCCGTTCCTGGGCATCTGCGTGGGCATGCAGGCGTTGCTCGATCGCAGTGAAGAGAACGACGGTGTCGATTGCATCTCGCTGTTCCCGGGCCAGGTAAAATTCTTTGGCAAGGACCTGCACGAAGACGGCGAGCACTTGAAAGTGCCGCACATGGGCTGGAACGAAGTACGGCAAACGGTGGACCACCCGCTGTGGCACGATATTCCGGACCTGGCGCGTTTCTACTTCGTGCACAGCTACTACATCGCCGCCGGCAATGCCCGGCAGGTGGTGGGCAGCGGTCATTATGGTGTCGATTTTGCCGCGGCCCTGGCCGATGGCTCGCGCTTCGCCGTGCAGTTCCACCCGGAGAAGAGCCATACCCATGGCCTGCAACTGCTGCAGAACTTCGCGGCGTGGGACGGGCGCTGGTAATGGCTCGCAAGAAGCCGCCGATCCTCACTCTCACGCCTGAACAGGAAAGTGAGGCGAACCGCAAGATCCAGCGGTTCATGGAGGAACGTTTCGAGCTGGACCTTGGCTCGTTCGAAGCGGCGGAAATTCTTGATCTGTTTACCCGCGAAATTGCTCCGCACTATTACAACAGGGCGATTTTCGATGTGCAGACGCACCTTAAAGAAAGGTTCGAAAGCATTGAAAGCGACTTGTGGGCGCTCGAGAAAAACTGATTTTCGAGCCAAGTTGAATTTTCGTATTTGAAGGTTTGCCAGATGCTGATTATCCCCGCTATCGATCTCAAGGACGGCGCTTGCGTCCGTCTGCGCCAGGGCCGCATGGAAGACTCCACGGTGTTTTCCGACGACCCGGTGAGCATGGCCGCCAAGTGGGTGGAGGGCGGTTGCCGTCGCCTGCATCTGGTTGACCTTAACGGTGCCTTCGAAGGCCAGCCGGTCAACGGTGAAGTGGTCACCGCCATCGCCAAACGCTACCCGAACCTGCCGATCCAGATCGGTGGCGGCATTCGTTCGCTGGAGACCATCGAGCACTACGTCAAGGCCGGTGTGAGCTACGTGATCATCGGCACCAAGGCCGTAAAAGATCCGGCTTTCGTCGCCGAAGCCTGTCGCGCCTTCCCAGGCAAAATCATCGTCGGCCTGGACGCCAAGGACGGTTTTGTCGCCACCGATGGCTGGGCTGAAATCAGCAGCGTGCAAGTCATCGATCTGGCCAAGCAGTTTGAAGCCGACGGTGTGTCCTCGATCGTTTATACCGACATCGCCAAAGACGGCATGATGCAGGGCTGCAACGTTCCGTTCACCGCTGCCCTGGCCGCCGCCACGAAGATCCCGGTGATCGCCTCCGGTGGCATCCACAACCTGGGCGACATCAAGGCACTGCTCGACGCCAGGGCGCCGGGCATCATCGGTGCGATCACAGGCCGCGCGATTTATGAGGGCACGCTGGATGTTGCCGAAGCTCAACAATTTTGTGATGGCTACGCGGCCAGCTCCAAGCTGTAAGCCGCGAGCTGCAAGCTAAAGCACGACCGCGATCTGCTTGGCTTGCAGCTTATAACTTGAAGCTTGCAACTCTTAATCGGAGATTAAGCCCATGGCGCTGGCCAAACGCATCATCCCTTGCCTGGACGTGGATAACGGCCGGGTGGTCAAGGGCGTCAAGTTCGAGAATATCCGTGACGCCGGCGACCCGGTGGAAATCGCCCGTCGTTATGACGAGCAGGGTGCGGACGAGATTACTTTCCTGGATATCACCGCCAGCGTCGACGGCCGAGATACCACGCTGCACACCGTCGAACGCATGGCCAGCCAGGTGTTCATCCCATTGACCGTGGGCGGCGGCGTGCGCACCGTGCAGGATATCCGCAACCTGCTCAATGCCGGCGCGGACAAGGTGTCCATCAACACCGCGGCGGTGTTCAACCCGGAATTCGTTGGCGAGGCGGCCGAGCATTTCGGCTCGCAGTGCATCGTCGTGGCAATCGACGCAAAGAAGGTCTCCGGCCCGGGCGAAACCCCGCGCTGGGAAATCTTCACCCATGGCGGGCGCAAGCCAACCGGGCTGGACGCCGTTGAATGGGCGAAGAAGATGGAAGGCCTGGGTGCCGGTGAAATCCTGCTGACCAGCATGGACCAGGACGGCATGAAAAACGGCTTCGATCTCGGCGTCACTCGTGCCATCAGCGATGCCTTGGGCATTCCGGTGATCGCTTCCGGCGGTGTCGGCAACCTGCAACACCTGGCCGACGGCATTCTGGAAGGCCATGCCAGTGCTGTATTGGCGGCGAGCATATTTCACTTTGGCGAATACACCGTGCCGGAAGCCAAGGCCTACATGGCGCAGCGCGGTATCTGCATTCGCTGATTGCTGGACACCATGGCGGGCCCAAGGCACTCTTGGGCACACCATGGATTGCGGTAGCCCGACATGTTCAAATGCCTCGTTCTTGCCTTTGCCAGTGCCACGTTGCTGTTGGCAGGCACCGTTCGCGCCGCTGATACATCGTTGGTGTTGCTGACCGAAAACTTCCCCCCGTACAACATGGCCAAGAACGGCAAGAACTTCGCCCAGGACGAGAATATCCATGGCATTGCCGTGGACATCGTCCGCGAAATATTCAAGCGCGCCGATGTCTCCTACAGCCTGACGCTGCGTTTTCCTTGGGAGCGGATCTACAAACTCGCCCTGGAAAATCCGGGCTATGGTGTGTTCGTCACGGCTCGGTTGCCGGAGCGTGAAAAGCTCTTCAAATGGGTTGGTCCCATCGGTCCGGATGATTGGATCATGCTTGCCAAGGCGGACAGCAAGATTGCCCTCGACTCGCTGGAGCAAGCGCGCCAATACCGCATTGGTGCCTACAAGGGCGACGCGATTGCCGAGACGTTGGCGAAGCAGGGTTTAACGCCCGTTCTCGTATTGCGCGATCAGGACAACGCCAGAAAACTCGTCAACGGCCAGATAGATCTATGGGCCACCGGCGACCCGGCGGGGCGTTATCTGGCGCGTCAGGAAGGGGTGAGCGATCTCAAGACAGTGCTGCGGTTCAACAGTGCCGAGCTGTACCTGGCGTTGAACAAGGACGTGCCGGACGAGGTAGTGGCCCGGTTGCAAAAGGCCTTGGATGAGCTACGCAACGAAGGCGAAGTGGACGCGATCATGGCGCGATATCTCTGAAGCGCCAAGCCTAACGATAAACCCCATCCTTCCCATGCCCGACCATCGCTTGGTTACTACGCAGGCTGATCATCGACTTGACGTCGATCCACTCGATGCCCTGGGCCTTGAGCTTGGGCAGTTCGCGCTCGAGCACGGCGAGGGTCTGTGGATAGGGATGGCCGATCATCACGGCCGAGCCCTGCCGCCGAGCCAGATCGATGGCGACCTGAAGCTGACCGGCGATAGCCACTTCGGTGCGCTCGTCATCCAGAAATACATCCCGCGACACACTGGCGAGGCCGATCTTTTGTGCTTCGGCAGCGGCGACGGTCTGCGCGCTGGTGCGGCTGTCGACGAAAAACTTGTGCCGCTGTTGCAGATTCTCCATCAGCCAGGCCATCGCCTGGGGTTGCGCGGTCATGCGGCTGCCCATGTGGTTGTTGATGCCGCTGGTGTAGGGCACCGCGGCAAACGCGGCGTCCAGGCGCTTGCCCAATTCTTCGATGGAAAATTCCGGATGCCAGGCGAACGGCCCGGTGGCCGGGTCCATGGGCATGTGCAGCATGACGAGTTTGCCGGCGCGATGAGCCTCGCGGGCGATTTCGGCGGCGTGGGGCGTGTCGGGCATGATTGCCGCGGTGACCGGACCGGGCAGGGCCAGGACACGGCGATCCCGGGGTAGATTCTGCCCCAGGTCATCGATGATCAGGCTCAGGTAAGCCTTCTGCGGCGGGGAAGCTGTGGCGGGGGCCGCGTTAACGGCTCCCGCCAGCAGGCATAGCAGGACGAAGATGAAACGCAGGCCCATCTCAGCGGCCGGACGTGATGTTCAACCCTTTGAGCAGGCTCAAGGCCTGGGCCAACTGATAGTCGTCATCCTGCGGCATCGGCTTGGCCTTGGCGCCGGAACCGGTCGGTTTGTCGGCGCCGCCGTTGCCATTGCCCAAATGACCTTGCAGGTCGGCTTCCTTGAAGTACTCGCTGTCCGCCTCGCTGGTGATCTTGGCCTTGCGCACCTCGATGTCCGGGACAATGCCCTGGGCCTGGATGGAGCGGCCGTTGGGCGTGAAGTACAGCGCGGTAGTGATCTTCAGGGCGCGGTCGTTGTTCAGCGGCAACACGGTCTGCACCGAGCCCTTGCCGAAACTGGTGGTGCCCATGACGACGCCACGTTTCTGGTCTTGCAGAGCACCGGCGACGATCTCCGACGCCGACGCGCTGCCGCCATTGATCAGCACGACCAGTGGCACGGCTTCGCTGAGGTCGTTGCCGGTGGCCGAGAAGCGCAGTTCGGAATTGGCGATGCGGCCCTTAGTGTAGACGATCAGGCCCTTGGTGATGAAATGATCCACCACTTCCACGGCCGATTGCAGGACGCCGCCGGGGTTGTTGCGCAAGTCCAGGACCAGGCCGTTGAGTTTCTTGCCGTTGTCCTTGCGCATCTTGGCCAGGGCCTTGGCGACTTCCTCGCCGGTCTTGACCTGGAACTGGGTGATGCGGATGTAGCCGTAGCCGGACTCCAGCAATTGGCTCTTCACGCTCTTGACCTGGATGACCGCCCGGGTCAGGGTCACGTCGAATGGCGTACCGCCGTCGCGCACCAGGGTCAGGGTGATCTTCTCGCCGATCTTGCCGCGCATCTTGTCCACGGCTTCGGTCATGCTCTGGCCACGGGTCGGTTGCCCGTTGATCTTGACGATGAAGTCTCCAGCCTGGATGCCTGCCTTGGAGGCGGGCGTATCGTCGATCGGCGAGACCACCTTGACGAAACCGTCCTCGCTGCCGACCTCGATGCCCAGGCCGCCGAATTCGCCGCTGGTGCTTTCCTGCAACTCGGCAAAATCCTCAGGGCCCAGGTAGGCCGAGTGCGGGTCAAGGTTGCTGAGCATGCCCTTGATGGCATTCTCCAGCAGCATCTTGTCGTCCACCGGTTCCACGTACGCGGCTTTGATCCGGTCCATGACTTCGGCAAAGGTGCGCAGTTCATCCAACGGCAGCGGGGCCTTGGTGGTGGCGGCCGTAGCGGCGGTCGACGCCGGCGCGGGTTGCGCGGCGAAAGCCAGGGGCGCGCCGATCACGAGGGCGATCGTCAGGGCCAGCGAGGTGAGGCGGGACAAATGCAGCATGTCGAACGAACTCCTGAGTTGGATGGGCGCGCTTATCCTTGCGCACGACACCATTGTGCCGGGTCACTGGGGCGACCCTGCTGGCGAATAGCAAAATACAGTGCTGGCGTGTCCTGCCCGCCACTGTTGCCGACCGTGGAGATGGACTCGCCGGCCTTGACCACATCACCTGCCGATTTGAGCAGCGTCTGGTTGTGGCCGTAAAGGCTCAGGTAGCCGTTGCCGTGATCGAGGATCACCAGCAGGCCGGCACCGCGCAGCCAGTCGGCAAACACCACGCGCCCGCCATGTACGGCGTGCACCTGGCTACCGGCGGAAGCGCTGATCATCACGCCGTCCCACTTGGTGCGGGTATCGTCGCCACGGGTTTCACCGAAGCGTGCAAGTAATCGACCATTGACCGGCCATGGAAGTTTGCCCCGGGCTGAAGCAAAAGCACCGCCGAAGGTTTCGCCATCACTGGAAACCACTGCGCCGGGGCTGGATTTAGCCGGCTTGCGCGGGGCTTCGCCGGCATCGGCGTCGGCCTGGGCTTCACGCAAACGCTTTTTTTCGGCTTCCTGCTGGGCGATCAGCGCTTTCTGTCGCGCTTCCTCCGCCTCCCGAGCCTGGCGAGCCAGGGTTTCCTCGATGGTCTTCAAGACGTTTGCCAGTTCGGCCTGGTCCTGCTCGCGGGCCTTGAGCTTGCTGTCGCGAGCCTTCACGTCGTCATTGAGCTTGGCCAGGGCCACCTGGCGCTCCTTGCGAACCTTCTCGAGTTCTTCGCGCTGGGTGTCGAGGCTGCTTTTCTGTACGAGCAACTGGGCTTGCTGCAGCTCGATGTCTTTCTCGACATTGGCCAGCTGGCGCAGGGTTTCATTGAAGCTCTTGAGCTGCTCCAGGCGGGCCTGGCTCAGGTAGTCGTAATAGGTGAGGGTGCGGGCGAATTTCTCGGGATTCTGCTGATTGAGCAGCAGCTTGAGGTATTCCTGGCGACCGTTCTGGTAGGCCGCCCGAGCCTGGATGGCGATCAGTTTTTGCTGTTCAGTGCGCGCGCTCTGGAGTTTTTTTTTCTCTCCATCGAGACGCTGCAACTCGGATTCGCTTTTCTTCAGTTCTTTCTGCAGGGCGTCGACCTGCTTCTCCAGCTTGCCCATCTCGGTTTCGGTGCCGCGCAGGTCTTTCTGCACGCTGGATTTTTCTTCCTGCAACTTGTTCAGCAGCTTCTTCAGCTCGGCGATGTCCTGGCGCGTGGCTTCCAACTGTTGTTGGGTTTGCGCGCGCTCGTCCGCGAAGGCCGGTTGGAGCAGGCAGGTCAGAGCAAGGGCTATCAGGACGCGGAGCATAGAGGCGGGTGGCACCAGGGAAAGGGACGGCCTAGTATGCCCGCCCCACGCTGCAAAAAAAACGCCCATTTGGGGCTGTGTGATAACTGGCCGGAAAAACACCAAACCCTGTGTGGGGGGGGGCCTGCTCGCGAAGAGGCCATAACATCCAACGGTGATGTTGACTGTCATACCG
>NZ_JBHFJB010000155.1:11731-17906 GCF_057334555.1 Pseudomonas sp. AGC41 | reverse complement strand
TACCGTTTTCGCGAGCAGGCTCGCTCCCACACAGGTAACTCTGGGTCAGACCAGGATCGAAGTCCCGGTCATCTCCGCCGGCTGTTCCATGCCCAGCAGCATCAGCATCGTCGGTGCCACGTCAGCCAGCACGCCACCCTCGCGGACCTTGAAGTCACGCTTGCCGACATAAATGAATGGCACCGGCTCAGTGGTGTGGGCCGTGTGGGCCTGGCCGGTGGATTCGTCGGACATCTGCTCGACGTTGCCGTGGTCGGCGGTGATCAGCGCTTCGCCGCCGACTTTTTCCAGCGCCTCGACGATGCGGCCGACGCAGGTGTCCAGGCATTCCACGGCCTTGACCGCTGCGTCGAACACGCCGCTGTGGCCGACCATGTCACCGTTGGCGTAGTTGACCACGATCACGTCATAACGCTGGTTCTCGATGGCGTCGACGATGCGGTCGGTCACTTCCGGCGCGCTCATTTCCGGTTGCAGGTCGTAGGTGGCGACCTTCGGCGACGGGATCAGGATGCGCTCTTCGCCCGGGAAGGGCTCTTCGCGGCCGCCGGAGAAGAAGAACGTCACATGGGCGTACTTCTCGGTTTCCGCGATGCGCAGTTGGGTCTTGCCGTTTTTCGCCAAGTAATCGCCCAGCACGTTTTCCAGGCTACCGGCAGCGAAGGCCGATGGCGCGGGAATGCTGGCGGCGTATTGAGTCAGCATCACGAAACCGGCCAGTTTCGGCTGGCGGGCGCGTTCGAATTCCTTGAAGTCATCTTCGACGAATACGCGAGTCAGTTCGCGGGCACGGTCGGCGCGGAAGTTCATGAACACCACGGCGTCGCCGTCTTCGACTTTTACCGGCTCGCCGAGGGTGGTGGCCTTGACGAACTCGTCGCTTTCACCACGCTCGTAGGCAGCTTGCAGGCCTTCTTGCGCGGTGGCGGCGTGGAATTCGGCATTGCCGTCGACGATCAGATTGTAGGCCTGGGCGACGCGGTCCCAGCGGTTGTCGCGGTCCATGGCGAAGTAACGGCCGATGAGGCTGGCGATCCGGCCCTTGCCGAGGGTCTTGAACGTGTCGTCCAGCAACTTGATCGACGATTCGGCGCTCTTCGGCGGCGTGTCTCGGCCATCCAGGAAGGCGTGAAGATAGATGTTTTCAGCGCCGCGCCTGGCGGCCAGCTCGGCCATGGCGATCAGGTGGTCCTGATGGCTGTGCACGCCACCGTCGGACAGCAGGCCCATGAAGTGCACGGCCTTGCCGGCAGCTACGGCTTTATCCACGGCGGCGCAGATGGTCGGGTTTTCGAAGAACTCGCCGTCGCGGATCGATTTGGTCACCCGGGTGAAGTCCTGATACACCACGCGGCCGGCGCCGAGGTTCATGTGGCCGACTTCGGAGTTGCCCATCTGTCCGTCCGGCAAGCCGACATCCATGCCGCTGCCGGAGATCAAGCCGTTCGGCACGGTGGCCCACAGGCGATCCAGCACAGGCTTCCTGGCCGCGTAGACGGCGTTGGATTCGTGGCTGTCACTGTGACCGAAGCCGTCCAGAATCATCAGGACCAAAGGTTTAGGCGTGGTAGTCATGGAATCCACTCTTGGCTGGTTAAAAGAAGACGATGGAAAAGGGACGGGCAGTTTAAAGGTAAGTTCCGGTGCCGTCACCGCCGGGCGGGGTTTGGCCGGCCTTGCGTGCTGTGTATACTGGCCGACATTTTAACGCCCTGGAACCTCCTTCGATGGTTGCTCACCTGATTGAATTTGCCACTAACCACTACATTCTCGTCGGTATCTTCGTCGTACTGCTGGCGTTGCTGGTTGCCCACACGATGCAGGGCGGCGGACGCAGCCTGAGCACCGGCGAGCTGACCGCACTGGTCAACAAGGACGCAGGCGTAGTGGTCGACATCCGCCCGACCAAGGATTACGCCGCCGGTCACATCGTCGGCGCGCTGAACATTCCTCAGGACAAACTGATCGCACGCGTGGCCGAACTGGAAAAACACAAGGCCAAGACGCTGATCCTGGTCGACGCCCAGGGCCAGCAGGCCGGCACCCTTGCCCGCGAACTGATGAAGTCCGGCTTCACCGCCGCCAAACTGTCCGGTGGCGTTGCGAGCTGGAAAGCCGACAATCTGCCCCTGGTGAAGTGACATGCCCCACGTAGTTGTCTATTCCAGCGATTACTGCCCTTATTGCTCCCGAGCCAAGCACCTGCTCCAGAACAAAGGCGTGGCTTTCGAAGAGATCAAGGTCGACGGCAAGCCGCAACTGCGCGCCGAAATGACCCAGAAGGCCCGGCGTACCTCCGTGCCGCAGATCTGGATCGGCGACACCCACGTGGGCGGTTGCGATGACCTGTTCGCCTTGGAGCGCGCCGGCAAGCTCGACGCGCTGCTCAAGGCCTGAATTCCCAATTAATAGAATCTGAAAGTAAGAAGGATCTGCGATGACTGACCAACAGAACACAGCTGCCACTGAAGAAGAAGCCGCACCGCAATTCTCCTTGCAGCGCATTTACGTCCGCGACCTGTCCTTCGAGGCCCCGAAAAGCCCGGCGATCTTTCGCCAGCAGTGGGAGCCGAGCGTGGCCCTGGACCTGAATACCCGCCAGAAAGCCCTGGAAGAAGATTTCCACGAAGTGGTGCTGACCCTGTCGGTGACCGTGAAGAACGGTGACGAAGTCGCGTTCATCGCCGAAGTCCAGCAGGCCGGTATCTTCCTGATCAAGAATCTCGATGCCGCTTCGATGAGCCACACCCTGGGCGCGTTCTGCCCGAACATCCTGTTCCCGTACGCCCGCGAAACCCTGGACAGCCTGGTGACCCGCGGCTCGTTCCCGGCCCTGATGCTGGCCCCGGTGAACTTCGATGCCTTGTACGCGCAAGAGCTGCAGCGCATGCAACAGGAAGGCGGCGCGACCGTCCAGTAAGCGGCGCTTTCAGCCGAGTATCAAACCTGTGGGAGGGGGGGGGGGGGGGAAAGCGCTATATCAGTCAATCAAGCACCGACTGAGCTGACGCCCCCCCCCCCCCCCCCCCTCCCACATTTGTTATGCGATGCTATTGAAAGCCGTTCTGCCGCCACGCCTCATAAACCGCCACCGCCACGGTGTTGGACAGGTTCAGGCTGCGGCAGCCTTCACGCATCGGCAAGCGCAAGCGTTGGTCCGCCGAAAGTGCGTCCAGTACTTCGGCCGGCAGGCCACGGCTTTCCGGGCCGAACAGGAATGCATCGCCGGCGACGAAGCTGGCGTCATGAAACGGCCGCGAGCCCTTGGTGGTGAAGGCGAACAGGCGTGGATGCCCGAGGCTTTCCAGGCAACTGGCCAAGTCGGCGTGCCGCTGCAAGGTGGCATACTCGTGGTAGTCGAGGCCGGCGCGGCGCAGGCGCTTGTCGTCCATTTCGAAGCCCAGCGGTTCGATCAAGTGCAGGTGGCAGCCGCTGTTGGCGCACAGCCTGATGACGTTGCCGGTATTGGGTGGTATTTCCGGTTGAAAAAGGATGACGTGAAACATGCACGGCTCCGCAGATAAAGATGAGCGGCATTCTACGCCGCAAACCGATCGGCGTTCGAAGCTATTGCCTCGGGTGATGGGCTCCCTGGCGATCGTCGGCGTGATGGTCGGGCTGATGATCGGCCGCCTGACGACGCCCGATCCGAGCGAGCTGCAACAGATCGAGGTGACCCAGGCTGGGCTGGTGGCCTGGTTCAACAACGAACCGGAGCTCCACGGGGAAATCGTTGACGGCTCCGTGGCGCTGTTGTTTCAGGCGCAGGGCCATCCGCAGAAGGGTCAGCTCAAGCTCAACGGCAAGGACGTGAACTGGCGGGTGCGCTTGAGTGACAAGGGATTGCTGCTGACGCTGGTAGCGGCGCGTCCGTTGCGAGGGGAGTGGACCGGCAGCGAGGTCGATGACCGCTGGCGGTTGGAGATCCGTCTCCAGGAGCAATAAAAGAGGGAATCCCCGGCCTGCCTGTACCAAGGTTCCCAAAACGGGAGGGCTCGCCGTGAAGGCGCAGCCCGGATGTAAAGAAGGGAAACCTTGACCTGCCTGTATCAAGGCCCCCAAAACAGTGGGCTCGATGAGCCCGGTGTAAAAGAGGGGAATCCCCGGCCTGCCTGTACCAAGGTCCCCGAAACTGGGTAGTGATTGGGTTATTGCAGGGGGCGTGCCAGTTTTAAATGGCTTGTCACAAAAAACTGCTGAAGATGCGAAAAAGCCCCGTATTCCGGGGCTTTTGTTTAAGTGTTGCGCGGTTTTTTGGAGCTGGGGCGATCGGTTCTGGCTCGTCGTACATGAGCAATTGCGGTTCGCAGTGCATTGAAGCGGTGCACAACCTTTCAGAAGCTTCGCGAGCAGGCTCGCTCCCACATTGGATGGTATTGGCCTTTGTGGGAGCGAGCCTGCTCGCGATTGGATTTTTGAATTCAGTGCTGGACCAAAGGCTGATCAGCCCTCATCCCCCTCATCATCATCCCCACCATCAACCTTCATCCCCAATTCCTTGATTTTGCGGGTCAAGGTATTGCGGCCCCAGCCCAGCAGCACGGCGGCGTCGCGGCGGCGGCCGGCGGTGTGCTTGAGGGCGGTTTCGATCATGATGCGCTCGAAGGCCGGGACGGCGCTGTCGAGCAGGCTCGATTGACCGCGGGCCAGGGCCTGATCGGCCCATTGGCGCAGGGCCTGTTCCCAGTTGGTCACCGGCGCCGAATCCTGTGGCAGGCTCAACAGTTCCGGTGGCAAGTCGCTGATATGCACTTCGCGACCCGACGCCATCACTGTGATCCAGCGGCAGGTATTCTCCAGCTGGCGCACGTTGCCGGGCCACGGCAGGTTCTTGAGGTATTCCTCGGTCTCGCTCTTGAGCAGCTTGGGCTCCACCGCCAACTCCTGGGCCGCACGGCCAAGGAAATGCCGGGCCAGGGTCGGGATGTCTTCCCGGCGGTCCGCCAGGCGCGGGATGTGGATGCGGATCACGTTCAGGCGATGGAACAGGTCTTCGCGGAACTTGCCGGCGTGGACCAGGGTTTCCAGGTTCTGGTGGGTCGCGGCGATGATCCGGACATCGACCTTGACCGGCGTATGCCCGCCGACTCGATAGAACTCGCCGTCGGCCAGTACCCGCAGCAGCCGGGTCTGGGTATCGGCCGGCATGTCGCCGATTTCATCCAGGAACAACGTACCGCCATCGGCTTGTTCGAAGCGGCCCCGGCGCAGGTTGGCCGCGCCGGTGAACGCGCCTTTCTCATGGCCGAACAGCTCGGACTCCATCAGGTCCTTGGGAATCGCCGCCATGTTCAGCGCAATGAACGGCGACGCCGCTCGTGGGCTGTGGCGGTGCAGGGCGTGGGCCACCAATTCCTTGCCGGTGCCCGACTCACCGTTGATCAGCACGGTGATGTTGGAATGGCTCAGTCGACCGATGGCGCGAAACACTTCCTGCATCGCCGGCGCTTCGCCGATGATTTCCGGGGTGCGGGCCAGGGCCGGGACTTCTTCCAGGCCTTGTTGCTCTTGGGCGTGCTGGTTGGCGCGCTTGACCAGAGACACGGCTTCGTCGACGTCGAACGGCTTGGGCAGGTATTCGAACGCACCGCCCTGGTAGGACGCCACGGCGCTGTCCAGGTCGGAATGAGCGGTCATGATGATCACCGGCAGCCGCGGATGTTGCTCGCGAATCCGCGCCAGCAAGTCCAGGCCACTGGCGCCGGGCATGCGGATGTCGGAAATGATGACGTCCGGCTGCTGACGGGCCAGGCGGCTCATCACCCCGTCGGCGCTGTCGAAGCTCTGGGTGGTCATGCCTTCCTGTTGCAAGGCTTTTTCCAGGACCCAGCGGATAGAACGGTCGTCATCGACGATCCACACGGTTTCACTACGGCTCATGTCGATGTGGCTCCTTGTTCCAGTGGCAGGAAGATCGAGAAAGTGGTGTGGCCGGGGTGGCTCTCACATTCGATCAAGCCCTGATGCTGACTGATGATGTTCTGGGTGATGGACAGGCCCAGCCCGGTACCGTCCGGACGGCCGCTGACCATGGGAAAGAAGATGGTTTCCTGCAATTCCGCAGGGATGCCCGGGCCGTTGTCGATGATTTCGATCTTGGTCACCAGGCGATGGCGCACATGACCGATGGTGAACTGGCGCATGGCGCGGGTGCGCAGGCTGATGCGACCCATGC
>NZ_JBHFJB010000155.1:9374-11689 GCF_057334555.1 Pseudomonas sp. AGC41 | reverse complement strand
CTGATGGCCTGCATGGCGTTGCGCACGATGTTCAGCACCGCCTGGATCATCTGCTCGCGGTCGATCAGGACGTCGGGAATGCTCGGGTCGTAGTCGCGCACCAAGGTGATGCAGCCCTGGCTTTCGGCCTCAACCAGGCTGCTGACGCGCTCCAGGACTTCGTGAACGTTGCACAGCGCCAGTGAGGGCAGCTTGTTCGAGCCGAGCATGCGATCCACCAGGTTTCGCAGACGGTCGGCTTCTTCGATGATGACGTTGGTGTAGTCCTTGAGGCTTTCTTCCGGCAGTTCCCGGGCGAGCAACTGCGCCGCGCCACGAATGCCCCCCAGCGGATTCTTGATCTCATGGGCGAGGCCACGCACCAGCATCTTGCTGGTTTCCTGCTTGGACAATTGCGCCTCCTCCTTGGTGATGCGCAGCAGGCGATCACGGGGATGGACTTCCAGGAGCAGGAGGGTGGCATTGTTGTTGAGGATCGGCGTTACCGCGTAGTCGACCGTCAGGGTCTGGCCGGTGAGGGCGGTGAGCATCGCTTCGCGCTTGGTGAACGGGTGGGCCTGTTCGACGGCCTGGCGCAGGGAATTCAGCGCTTCGGCGGATTCGGTAAACAGTTCGCTGATGAACTGCCCATGGCTGCGCTGGCCGCTGACGGCCAGGAGCATCTCTGCCGCCGGGTTCATGTACTCCAGACGCAATTCGGCGTCGAGCAGGATGGTCGCGGTGGTGAGATTGTCGAGCAGCAAACGGTGTAGTGCGTCGCTAATGGTCATCAGGACCTCTTTTAAAGCGTAGCAATCAAGGGCAAGCCCCCAAATCGCGCGCGCGATTCATGCGCTGATACCAGCAAAATGCAAAAACCAAACCAAGGCTCCGAAAAGAAGCGTTTCAGGCGTCAAATAGCCTTTTCCCGCCCATCTGTGTGGCGTTTTGCCAGTTTTTGCGGGTAGTTTCGAACCAAAATGGGTAGGAATCTGGGTAGAGGTGCAGAGCTGTGCACCGACATGGTGCGCCATCCTGAGTGGCATTAGAAGAAGGGCAGGATGCTGCTTTTTTCCTCCTCGGGCTTGTCCGCCAGAGGGCATTCGGGGCGTTGGCCGTAGTCGGCGATAACGCAGGGTTTGACGCGGCGCTTTTGCGCCAGGGACATGCGCTGCATGTGGAAGGGCTGGTTGGCGGTGCGCTCGACGATCCGCGCCTGCTCATCGAGGATCTCCACCGCCAGGTGATGAGTGCCGCGATCAATGTTCTTCAGCGCAAACACTGGGCTGGGGCCCGGTTCGCCAGTGGGCTTGCCGTCCAGCAGCAAGCGGTAGCGATGACCTTTCTGCAAACCGGGCTCACTGGTGGCGGTGACGATCAGTTCCCCCGCGGTACTGCGTATCGTCGCGTCAGGCTCGGGGATCAGCAGCCGGAGCATTTCGTAACGGAACAGGGGCTCGGCGGGTGGCTTTTCGGACGTCGCTGCCGGCGTCGTACCGGAGGGTGACACCGGCATCCGGTTGCCTGGCGCCAGTTGCACCTTCTTCGCGTTGCCGGGGCGTGGCTGGTCCGTAAAGACGCGATTGCCCTGGTCGTCGATGTAGGTGTAGACCTGCGCCAGGCTCGGTAGCGCAACCAGCAAAAGACCGAGGGCGAGTAGACGGCGACTCATGGGAGGTGAACCCGCTGGACGGTGAAGGTAACGGTTTCACTTTGTTGTACGAGACGTTCGCCGTTGATGACCTGGACTGCCAGGCTGTGTTCGCCGCGATCGATGTTCACCAGTTGCAGGCGCGGCACGTTACTCGGTTGCCCGTACGGCTGGCCGTCCAGCAATAACCTGAACAGATGCGGGCTTTGCAGGCGCGGCTGCGCCCGGACGCCAACGGTGAAGGTGCCGTTATTGGCGCGCAAGGCTTCCTCTGTAGGAATGTCCGTCAGCTCCAACACCTCGTAGGCATTGCGCGGCGCGTCGTCGCTCGCCGGGGCCGCGGGTGCGTCCGTACTGGCTGGGGCCTGGCGCTCGACGCTGTTGAGCGGCGGCAGCTCCACCGCCTGTGCCGGTACACCGTCGGGCGGCTGGTTGCTATAGGCGGTGTTGCCGTCGGCGTCGGTGTATTTGTAGATCTGCGCGGTAGCAGGCGATGCCAACAGCGATAAGAGGATGATTGAAAAAACACGACCCATGGAAAATCGACCGAAAACGAAAGGTGATGGGTGCAGCATAGGCCAGCGTCGCTGGTTGGCCCAGTTGCTGTGTTGCACGCACCCCCTGTGGGGGGGGCCTGCTCGCGAAGGCGGCGTGTCAGGCGCTGAGGGTGTTGAATGTACGGGCC
>NZ_JBHFJB010000155.1:0-9354 GCF_057334555.1 Pseudomonas sp. AGC41 | reverse complement strand
GGGCCTCTTCGCAAGCAGGCTCGCTCCCACAGGGGGAATTTTGGTGTCTCAGGATTTTGCGGACACGCACAGCTCGGCAGTCGCCCGGATCAGCGCAAGCCTGTGCACCGGGTGTTGCTTGTTGTGGTGGGTGGCGCGGGCCAGCCATTGCGGGCACTGCGGGTCGGTGCGGTAGGGGGCGAAGTCGGCCAGTTGCTGCAACAGGCGTTTTTGCAGTCGATCGAGTTTGGGCCGGATCTCGCCCACCAGGTCCGGGCGTGGCAGATCCGGGGCCTTGCCGTCGAGGGCCCAGTCGGACAGGTTGATGTATTGCACCAGTTTGTTGGCTTCAATCTGGGCGGCGAAAAACGCTTCCACGGTTTCGCCGGTCAGTTTGTAGGCCGGCGCCTGGGCGACGGCGGCGGCAATGACTTCACGCTCGCGCTGGCGATCCTCCACCGGTTTGCCGCTGTCCCATTTGCTCAACGCCACTTGATCGGCGATGGCCAGGCGTTCGCCAATGGCGTTCAGCAGCGGGGTAAGGGTTTCGGGAGCGTTGCCCGCTTCGGCGCTGGTGGCCAGCAGTGCGGCGGACAGGGCAAGGCAGAGCTTGAGGCGCGAAGTCATGGGCGGTCTCATCTTTAATGGAGGAGCGACGAGGCATCATGCCTGTAACCGGCGCCCATGAAAAAGGCCTCCCGAAGGAGGCCTCTTTTATTTCACGCCGTGCATGACGGCGCTACCGGATCAGCAGCTGTAGTACAGCTCATATTCCAGTGGGTGTACGAAGGTGCGAACCTTGATTTCTTCTTCGCTTTTCAGCGCGATGTAAGCGTCGATGAAGTCATCGCTGAATACGCCGCCCTTGGTCAGGAACGCACGGCCCTTGTCCAGCTCTTCCAGGGCTTCTTTCAGGCTACCGCAAACCTGTGGGATTTCCTTGGCCTCTTCAGGCGGCAGGTCATACAGGTTTTTGTCAGCGGCATCGCCAGGGTGGATCTTGTTCTGGATACCGTCCAGGCCGGCCATCATCAGTGCGGCGAAGGCCAGGTATGGGTTGGCAGCCGGATCCGGGAAGCGCGCTTCGATACGACGGGCTTTAGGGCTGTTCACGTAAGGAATGCGGATCGAGGCGGAACGGTTGCGAGCCGAGTAGGCCAGCATAACCGGTGCTTCGAAGCCTGGGACCAGACGCTTGTAGGAGTTGGTCGAAGGGTTGGTGAAGCCGTTCAGGGCTTTACCGTGCTTGATGATGCCGCCGATGAAGTACAGGGCGGTGTCCGACAGACCGGCATAACCTTCGCCAGCGAAGGTGTTCTTGCCGTCCTTGGAGATCGACATGTGCACGTGCATGCCCGAACCGTTGTCGCCGTACAGAGGCTTCGGCATGAAGGTCGCGGTGCGGCCGTAGGCGTCGGCAACGTTGTGCACGCAGTACTTCAGGGTCTGGACTTCGTCAGCCTTCTTGACCAGCGTGTTGAACTTCACGCCGATTTCGTTCTGGCCGGCAGTCGCCACTTCGTGGTGGTGAACTTCGACGGTCTGGCCCATTTCTTCCAGCGCGTTGCACATGGAGGTACGGATTTCGTGGTCGAAGTCGAACGGTGGAACCGGGAAGTAGCCGCCTTTGACGCCTGGACGGTGGCCTTTGTTGCCGCCTTCCACATCCTGGTCGGACATCCACGAACCCTGTTCGGAGAAGATCTTGAACATGGAACCGGAAATGTCGGATTTGAACTTGACCGAGTCGAAGATGAAGAACTCAGGCTCAGGACCGAAGAAAGCGGTGTCGCCGATACCGGTGGACTTCAGGTATTCCTCGGCGCGGTGGGCGATGGCGCGTGGGTCGCGGTCATAGCCTTGCATGGTCGAAGGTTCGATGATGTCGCAAACCAGGATCAGGGTCGGCTCTTCGGTGAACGGATCGAGGACCGCGGTTTCGTCGTCCGGCATCAGGATCATGTCGGAGGCTTCGATGCCTTTCCAGCCGGAGATGGAGGAGCCGTCGAACATCTTGCCGATTTCAAAGAATTCGTCGTCCAGCGCATCACGGGCCGGCATGGTCACGTGATGTTGAGTGCCCTTGGTGTCAGTGAAGCGCAGATCAATCCACTTGACGTCATGATCTTTGATGAGTTGAACCGACTTCGACATATGTCCTCCGGGTGGCTTCGGGCGGTAATGGTGTGCCCTTAGATATGGGTGATGCCGGCGCGAATACTCTGCCAAGGCAACCTGCCTCACAAGGGAGCAATTTGCATGCCAGTGCCCCAGCATGGGTTTTTTGCACCAAATACTCGCTTTTAAAAGGGGCTGGGCACGGATTGTCGGACAATTGCGCACCGCAATGTGGCGCCTTTTGTCGATTGTGACCTGTTTTGGTGCGACCAAAACCAAATGCAGATTAACTGGTTAAACCTTGAGCAATTTCCGCTATAATCCGCGCCCCCCTTTTTCGGCTGGCCGTTCGCGCGCTGTTTTCATGAAACTAATCGTAAAAGTCTTCCCCGAGATCACCATCAAGAGCCGCCCGGTACGGATGCGTTTCATCCGCCAGCTGGCCAAGAACATCCGTGCCGTGCTCCGTGACCTGGACCCGGCCGTGGTGGTGAATGGCGTGTGGGACAACCTCGAACTGGAAACCCGCGTCAGCGAACCCAAGGCCTTGAAGGAAATGACCGAGCGCCTGAGCTGCATGCCGGGCATCGCGCATTTCCTCCAGGTCGACGAATATCCGCTGGGGGACTTCGACGATATCCTCGCCAAGTGCATGCTCCATTATGGTGATGCCCTGGCCGGCAAGATCTTCTCGGTACGCTGCAAGCGCGCCGGCAAGCATCCGTTCAGCTCGATGGACGTCGAACGTTATGTCGGCAGCCAGTTGCGCCGGCAGTGCGGCGCGGCCGGCATCTCCCTGAAAGACCCTGAAGTTGAAGTGCGCATCGAGATTCGCGACCAGCGGTTGTTCGTGATCCACAGCCAGCACGACAGCATCGGCGGTTATCCGCTGGGTTCGCTGGAACAGACGCTGGTATTGATGTCCGGTGGTTTCGACTCCACCGTCGCCGCCTACCAGATCATGCGTCGCGGCTTGATGAGCCATTTCTGCTTCTTCAACCTCGGCGGGCGCGCCCACGAACTGGGCGTCATGGAAGTGGCGCACTTCATCTGGAAGAAGTACGGCAGCTCCCAGCGCGTGTTATTTGTGAGCGTGCCGTTCGAGGAAGTCCTGGGCGAGATTCTCGGCAAAGTCGATAACAGTCATATGGGCGTCATTTTGAAGCGTATGATGTTGCGTGCCGCGACGAGCATCGCTGACCGCCTGCACATCGACGCGCTGGTCACCGGCGAGGCGATTTCCCAGGTTTCGAGCCAGACGCTGCCGAACCTGTCGGTGATCGACTGCGTGACCGAGAAACTCGTGCTGCGTCCGCTGATTGCCAGTCACAAGCAGGACATCATCGACACGGCCACCGAGATCGGCACCGCCGATTTTGCCCGGCACATGCCGGAGTACTGCGGGGTCATCTCGGTCAATCCGAAGACGGCGGCCAAGCGCGGGCGCGTGGAGCACGAAGAGAAAGAATTCGACATGGCGGTACTCGAACGCGCAATCGAGAACGCCAGGCTGGTGCCGATCGATCGGGTCATCGATGAATTGGGCCAGGACATTCAGATTGAAGAAGTCGGCGAAGCGCTGGCCGGTCAGATCATCATCGACATCCGTCACCCGGACGATGCTGAAGACGACCCGCTGAGCGTTGCCGGCGTCGAGGTACAAACGATGCCGTTCTATGCAGTGAACGCGCGTTTCAAGGAACTGGACCCTACTCGCCAGTACCTGCTGTATTGCGACAAAGGCGTGATGAGTCGCCTGCATGCCCATCATTTGCTCAGTGAGGGGCATGCCAATGTGCGCGTTTATCGACCGAGCTAAGTGCCCGGGGCTGTTTGCCTGTGGCCTGCGTCACCGGCCCCCCGACGCCGCCGACACGCTGTAACTGTCGGACTCTACTGTAAATCGCTGCCACGACCTGTCAGCACACCGAATCCTCTGATCGAGATACACAAGTGATCGAAAATCTACGCAACATCGCCATCATTGCTCACGTTGACCATGGTAAGACCACCCTGGTAGACAAACTCTTGCGTCAATCCGGCACCCTGGAGCGCAACGAGCTCAACGACGAGCGCGTGATGGACTCCAACGACCAGGAAAAAGAGCGCGGTATTACCATCCTGGCGAAAAACACCGCCATCAACTGGAACGGCTACCACATCAACATCGTGGACACCCCGGGCCACGCCGACTTCGGTGGTGAAGTCGAGCGCGTGATGTCGATGGTCGACTCCGTGCTGCTGCTGGTCGATGCCCAGGACGGCCCTATGCCGCAAACCCGTTTCGTGACCAAGAAGGCTTTCGAAGCCGGCCTGCGTCCGATCGTGTGCATCAACAAGGTTGACCGTCCAGGCGCGCGTCCGGACTGGGTTCTGGACCAGATCTTCGACCTGTTCGACAACCTGGGCGCCACCGAAGAACAGCTGGACTTCAAAGTCGTCTACGCCTCGGCCCTGAACGGTATTGCCGGTCTGGACCACACCGAAATGGCCGACGACATGACCCCGCTGTACCAGTCGATCGTCGACAACGTACCCGCGCCAAAAGTCGACCGTGACGGCCCGTTCCAGATGCAGATCTCGGCACTGGACTACAACAGCTTCCTGGGCGTGATCGGTGTTGGCCGTATCGCCCGTGGTCGCGTCAAGCCGAACACCCCGGTCGTGGCTATCGGCGCCGACGGCAAGCGCCGCAATGGTCGTATCCTCAAGCTGATGGGGCACCACGGTCTGCACCGTGTGGACGTTGAAGAAGCAGCTGCCGGCGATATCGTCTGCATCAGCGGCATGGACTCGCTGTTCATCTCCGACACCCTGTGCCACCCGGACACCGTTGAAGCGATGAAGCCGTTGACCGTCGACGAGCCAACCGTTTCCATGACCTTCCAGGTAAACGACTCGCCATTCTGCGGTAAAGAAGGCAAGTTCGTGACTTCCCGTAACATCAAGGAACGTCTGGACAAAGAGCTGCTGTACAACGTTGCACTGCGCGTTGAAGAAGGCGACTCGGCTGACAAGTTCAAGGTCTCGGGCCGTGGCGAACTGCACCTCTCGGTTCTGATCGAAACCATGCGTCGCGAAGGTTTCGAAATGGCTGTAGGCCGTCCGGAAGTGATCATCCGTCTGGTTGACGGCGTGAAGCACGAACCGTTCGAAAACGTCACCATCGACCTGCCGGAAGAATCCCAGGGCAAGGTGATGGAAGAGATGGGCCTGCGTAAGGGCGACCTGACCAACATGGTGCCGGATGGCAAGGGCCGTGTACGTCTGGAATACAACATCCCTGCTCGTGGTCTGATCGGTTTCCGTAACCAGTTCCTGACCCTGACCAACGGCGCTGGCATCCTCACCTCGATCTTCGACCGTTACGACGTGATGAAGTCCGGCGACATGTCCGGCCGTCAGAACGGCGTTCTGGTTTCGGTTGAAACCGGCAAGGCGCTGACCTACTCCCTGGAAACCCTGCAGGCGCGTGGCAAGCTGTTCGTTGAACACGGCCAGGAAATCTACGGCGGCCAGATCGTTGGTCTGAACAGCCGTGACAACGACCTGGGCGTGAACCCTACCAAGGGCAAGAAGCTCGACAACATGCGTGCTTCGGGTAAAGACGAAACCATCGCCCTGGTTCCACCTGTTCGCTTTACCCTGGAACAGGCTCTGGAATTCATCCAGGACGACGAGCTGTGTGAAGTGACGCCTAAGTCGATCCGCCTGCGCAAGAAGATCCTGGACGAAAGCGAGCGTACCCGCGCCGCCAAGAAAGCCAAGAACTGATTTAGCCCAGGCTGAATGAAAAACGCCCCCGGTTGTGAGACCGGGGGCGTTTTTTTATGCCTGGAATTTATGTGGCGCCTGTGAGGGCCCCTTCGCGAGCAGGCTCGCTCCCACAGTGGTTACTTGTCGGACGCAGGATTGTGCACGACATAAGGCCCCTGTGGGAGCGAGCCTGCTCGCGAAGACGGTATTGCAGGCGCCGCTAAACCATCAGTCGTTCAAAATCTGTCCAAAGTCCGCGGATTACGCTCGCGCTCCACTTCCTTGGGCTTGTAGGCGCAATACCCCGGCCGTGGCCCGACCCGTGGATGATTGCGGCAGGTGTCCGGGCGCTTTTCGTAAATGGTGCACAGCCGGCTCTTGCGATCCAGATACAGGCAATCGTTGTTGCTCATGCGCTGGAGCGTGAAGATTTCCGATTTCTGGTTGTAGCGCTCGACGATCCCTTCCTTTTGCAGGCGCTTGGCGATGTTTTTCGGCGGGTCGCCCAGCTCGAACTCATCGACGATGCCGATGCGGATCAGGTCCTTGATCTTGACCTCCACCGGCAGCGTGCAGCAGCTCGACACGCAGGAACCGCACATCGGGGCGGAATACTTGGCCCAGGTATCGAGTCGGTCGATCTCCGCGGCGGCGATCAGGTTGGGCTTCATCATCACGGTTTACCAGCATGCATCAGGGCGCGCGATCATACCGGGACTGGTGAAATTTTGAACGACCATCTGCCGGTTTTTTTTACCTCGCGGCAAAACCCCGCCTGGACCGGCACGGCCCCTGCATTCACTCGCCTATCTGGCAATTCTCTGGCGGCGATTCTCCGACACCTGGGAAAAACCACCGAACCAAGAGCCCGTACCGTCTGTCAGACCGTCTAGGCTCAGACATTTCCATGCTCGTTCGAGGTCTCATCAATGACTCAAGAACCACTTGTTCGCGAAGCCGAGGTTGCGGCTTTTCGCGACGCCGTGTTGACCAAACTCACTTATGCCGTCGGCAAGGACCCCGATCATGCGTTTGATCACGATTGGTTCGAAGCCATCGCCCTCGCTGCCCGCGACCATATGGTCGAACACTGGATGGACCATACGCGGCAGATCTACCGAAAGGGCCAGAAGCGCGTCTATTACCTCTCCCTGGAATTTCTCATCGGCCGGCTGCTGTACGACAGCCTGAGCAACCTCGGCTTGCTCGACACCGCCCGCGAAGCCTTGACCGAGCTGGGCGTGGACCTTGAGCGCATCCGTCTGCTGGAGCCCGACGCGGCGCTGGGCAATGGCGGCCTTGGCCGTCTGGCGGCATGCTTCATGGAAAGCATGTCGACCCTCGGTATCGCCGGCCATGGTTATGGCATTCGTTACGAGCACGGCTTGTTCCGCCAGGCGATTGTCGACGGCTGGCAACAGGAGCAGACCGAGCACTGGCTGGATTTCGGCAACCCGTGGGAGTTCGAGCGGCCGGAGGTCGTCTACCCGATCGGCTTCGGCGGCAGCGTCGAGACTGTCACCGACGAAACCGGCAAGACCCGCCAGGTCTGGTCCCCGGCCGAAACCGTGCGGGCGATTGCCTATGACACGCCGGTCGTCGGCTGGCGTGGTGCCAGCGTCAATACCCTGCGCCTGTGGCGCGCCCGAGCCGTGGAAGACCTGCACCTGGAGCGCTTCAACGCTGGCGACCACCTCGGCGCCGTAGCGGAAGTGGCCCGCGCCGAGAGTATTTCCCGCGTTTTGTACCCGGCCGACAGCACCGAAGCCGGCCAGGAACTGCGCCTGCGCCAGGAATATTTCTTCGTCGCTGCTTCGCTGCAGGATTTGCTGCGCCGCCATCGCAACATGCACACCTCGGTACTGACCCTGGGCGATCATGCGGCGATCCAGCTCAACGACACCCACCCGTCGATTGCCGTGGCCGAGCTGATGCGCCAATTGGTGGACGTCTACGACGTGGCGTGGGACGCGGCCTGGCAGATCACCCAGGACACGCTTTCCTACACCAACCACACGCTGCTGCCTGAAGCATTGGAAACCTGGCCGGTAGGGCTGATGGAGCGCATGTTGCCGCGGCACATGCAGATCATCTACCTGATCAATGCCCAGCATATCGATTCGCTGCGGGCCAAGGGCGTGCACGATTTCGACGTGTTGCGCTCGGTGTCGCTGATCGAAGAAGACAACGGTCGTCGGGTGCGCATGGGTAACCTCGCGTTCCTCGGTTCCCACAGCGTCAACGGCGTGTCCGGGCTGCACACGCAGTTGATGCGCAGCACCGTATTCTCTGAGCTGCACAAGCTTTATCCGGACCGGATCAACAATAAGACCAACGGCATCACTTTCCGCCGCTGGCTGTTCCAGGCCAACGCCGAACTGACCTCGATGATGGTCGATGCCCTCGGCCCGAGCGTGCTCGACAACCCTGAGGAGCGGCTGATCGAACTGGAGCCGTTCGCCGACAAACCGGCGTTCCGCAAGCAATTCGCCGAGCAGCGCCTGCACAGCAAGAAAGCCTTGGCCTACCTGATCCACGAGCGGCTGGGCATTGCCGTCAACCCGGCGGCGATGTTCGACGTGCAGGTCAAGCGGATCCACGAGTACAAGCGCCAGCTGCTCAACCTGATGCACACCGTGGCGCTGTACCAGGCGATCCGCGCCGAGCCGGAGGTGGATTGGGTGCCGCGGGTGAAGATCTTCGCCGGCAAGGCCGCTGCCAGCTATCACCAGGCCAAGCTGATCATCAAGCTGACCAACGACATCGCCCGGGTGGTCAACAACGACCCGACCGTGCGCGGCTTGCTCAAAGTGGTGTTCCTGCCCAACTACAACGTCAGCCTGGCCGAAAGCATCATCCCGGCGGCAGACCTGTCGGAGCAGATTTCCACGGCCGGTTTCGAGGCCTCGGGTACCAGCAACATGAAGTTCGGCCTCAACGGCGCGCTGACCATCGGCACCATGGACGGCGCCAACGTGGAAATGCATGACCGCGTCGGTGGCGAGCACATGTTCATCTTCGGCCTGACCGCCGAGCAGGTGGAAGCGCGCAAGCGCAACGGCGAATTCAGCGCCGCACCGGACATCGCCGCATCCCATCGCCTCAACGATGTGCTGCAAGCGATTCGTGGCGGGGTGTTCTCGCCGGACGATCCGATGCGTTACACCGGGCTGGTGGACTCGCTGGTGGATTACGACCGCTTCCTGGTCTGCGCGGACTTCGATGCCTACTGGAATGCCCAGGCCAAAGTCGAGGAGAGGTGGCACGATCCCAAGCAGTGGTGGCGCTCGGCGGTGCTCAACACCGCGCGCATGGGCTGGTTCTCCTCGGACCGGACCATTCGCGAATACGCCACCGACATCTGGAAGGCCCTGGACTGACTGTTGCAAGAAATGTGAGCGAAGCCCAACGGCGGTTGGGCTTCGTCGATATACTAAGCGTCAGTTTCGCCGGGCAGCGGTGTCGCAGCTCAGTCAAAAGTAACCCTTGTGGGAGCGAGCC
>NZ_JBHFJB010000154.1:30068-45288 GCF_057334555.1 Pseudomonas sp. AGC41 | reverse complement strand
CCCACAAGGGATCTGCTGTGCTTGGCAAACTGCGGGTACGACAATCAACCCTGCCGGAATTTGACTCACAGGTTTACAATCGACGCTCCTGATCAGGAGTTACCCTGTGCTGACCCATCTCGATTCCCAAGGTCGCGCCAACATGGTCGACGTGACCGACAAGGCCGTGACGTTCCGCGAAGCCAGCGCCGAAGCCTTTGTGCGCATGCTGCCCGATACCCTTCAAATGATCGTCAGCGGCGGCCATCCCAAGGGCGATGTCTTCGCCGTGGCGCGTATTGCCGGTATCCAGGCGGCAAAAAAAACCAGCGACCTGATCCCACTCTGCCATCCGCTCATGCTCACCAGCGTCAAAGTCGAACTGACCGCCGAAGGCGAGGATCGCGTGCGCATCGTGGCCCGCTGCAAGCTGTCGGGACAGACCGGTGTCGAGATGGAGGCGCTCACCGCCGCCAGCGTCGCCGCGCTCACCATCTACGACATGTGCAAGGCCGTGGACCGGGGCATGACCATCGAGGGCGTGCGAGTGCTGGAAAAACTCGGCGGCAAGAGCGGCCACTTCCAGGCGGATGCGCCATGAACATCACCGTGAAATTCTTTGCCCGTTATCGCGAAGCGCTCGGCGTGGATTCGCTGAAAGTGGAGGGTGTTTTCGCCACGGTTGACGATGTACGCACATTGCTCGCCCAGCGTGACGGAGCCGAGGTGCTGAAAGAGCAAAACCTGATGTGCGCCCGCAACGAAGAGCTGTGCCAACTCGACGAACCGCTGGTGGACGGCGACGAAGTGGCCTTCTTTCCCACTGTGACCGGAGGCTGAGCCATGGCGATTCGGGTGCAGGCCGAGCCGTTCGACCCGGGGGCCGAGGTCAATGCGATGCAGGCAGCAAATGTCGGCGTCGGTGCCGTGGTGAGTTTTGTCGGCTACGTGCGCGACTTCAATGACGGCCTCGATGTGTCCGGGATGTTCCTCGAGCATTATCCGGGCATGACCGAAAAAGCCCTGGGCAAGATCGCCACCGAAGCCGAGCAGCGCTGGCCGCTGCTCAAGCTGGAGGTGCTGCACCGCATCGGCGCCCTGGAGCCGGGTGAGCCAATCGTTTTTGTCGGCGCCGCCAGCGCCCATCGCCAGGCGGCGTTCGACGCCTGCGCCTTTGTCATGGACTACCTGAAGACCCGTGCACCGTTCTGGAAGAAGGAAAACACCATCGACGGGCCGCGTTGGGTCGAGGGGCGGGACAGTGATCATGCGGCGGCGGATCGCTGGAAGCGGTAGGCAACCTGTAGAACTGCCAGGTACCCAAGACAAAAAAAAGCGCAGCCTGGTTGGGCTGCGCTTTCGGTACTGTGAAGACGGTTAAGGTCGCTTGCGCTCGACCGGTCGCAACAGATGAGTCGGCGGCATCTCGCAACTGATCTTGCGGCCCAGCAACGCCTCGATCGAGGGCAACTGGTAGGAATCATCCTCGCCGGCGAAGCTGATCGAAACCCCGGCAGCCCCGGCACGACCGGTGCGGCCGATGCGGTGCACGTAATCGTCCGGCACTTCCGGCAGGGTGAAGTTGATCACGTGGCTGATGCCGTCGATGTGGATGCCACGACCGGCCACGTCGGTGGCGACCAGCACGCGGATCTTGCCTTCCCGGAAACCCTCGAGCGTCTTGATGCGCTTGTGCTGTGGCACGTCGCCCGACAGTTGTGCGGCGTTGACGCCATCACGCACCAGGCGCTCTTCGATGCGGCGCACTTCGTCCTTGCGGTTGGCGAAGACCATCACCCGCTCCCAGCCGTTGTCGTTGACCAGGTTGTAGAGCAGCTTGTACTTGTCGGCACCGGCCACCGCGTAGATGTGCTGTTCGACATTCTCGCTGGCGACGTTTTCGGCTTCGATCTCGACGATCGCAGGGTCAGTGGTCCATTGCTTGGCCAGGTTCATCACGTCTTCGGTGAAGGTCGCGGAGAACAGCAATGTCTGGCGTTCGTTTTTCGGCGGGGTCTGGCGAATGATCTGGCGCACCTGGGGGATGAAGCCCATGTCGAGCATGCGGTCGGCCTCGTCGAGCACCATCACTTCGACCATGTCCAGGTGCACGTCGCCGCGCTGATTGAAATCCAGCAGACGGCCCGGCGTCGCCACGAGGATGTCGCAGTGGCGGGCTTCGAGGTGCTTGAGCTGCTTGTCGAAATCCATGCCGCCAACGAACGTCATCACGTTCAGGCCGGTGTACTTGGTCAGATCGGCGGCGTCCTTGGCGATCTGCACCACCAGCTCACGGGTTGGCGCGATGATCAGCGCCCGCGGCTCGCCCATGTAGCGTTCCTTTGGGGGCGGGGTCTGGAGCAACTGGGTGATGATCGAAATCAGGAACGCGGCGGTCTTGCCGGTGCCAGTCTGGGCGCGACCGATAGCGTCCTTGCCGGCGAGGGTATAACCCAGCACTTGCGCCTGGATCGGTGTGCAGTAAGGGAAGCCCAGGTCCTGGATGGCATGCATCAATTCGGGGGCGAGCTTGAAATCGTGGAAGCGGGTCTTGCCTTCCTGGGGTTCTACGGCGAAGTCTTCGAGCTTCCAGGCGACGACCGGCGGTTTGGGCGCGCGCTCGCGACGTGGCTTGGGGGCTTCGCTGCGCGGTTTTTCCGGCTCGGCTGCCATCACCGGTGGCGCAACGGGTACGGTCGACGGCGATGGTTTTGCGTCCACAACGGGGGCGGTCCGATGTGGTTGTTGCGCATCGGTGCGGCTCGGGCCGTGGGCGGGGGCGCTGGCTTCAGGCGCGAGTTGCTCGGCCTCGCTTTTACCGAACATCTTCTTGAGTGCTTTGAGCACGGTCATCTCATCGGTTGGTTAAGGAATGTACGCCGGCCAGTGTAATGCAAGAAACGGGCGCGGCGTAGTGTGATCATCAAAGCGCTGGCGTGGCTGTCTGCCTGTTAGCGCAAGCGCTCCGCCAGCCATGTGCCGATGTCGCGAATCTCCTCGGGTAACACTTCGTGGCCCATTGGGTATTCTTGCCATGTCACGGTGACACCATGCTGCTTCAGATACTCTTTCGCGGTCCGGCCCATCGGGTTGAGCACCACCTCGTCGTACTGTCCATGCAGCGCCAGTACCGGAATGCGTTGCTGGCTGGCAGACAACTGCAATTCTTCGCCGAAAGTTGGCGCATAGGTGGACAGTGCGATCACGCCGCCCAGCGGCCCCTGCCACTGGACGAATGCCGTGTGATAAACCACCGCGCCGCCTTGGGAAAAACCCGCCAGGAAAATCCGCGAGGCGTCTATTCCGCTGGCTCGCTGGGTTTCCATCAGGTCGATGACCCGTTGCGCCGAGGCTTCCAGTTGCTGCTCGTCGATGGCTCGCGCGGGGCTCAAGGCACGAATGTCATACCAGCTGGGCATGGCGTAGCCGCCATTGATGGTCACCGGTTGCGTCGGCGCCTGGGGCAGGACGAAGCGCGTGGTCAGCAGGCTTTGCTGCAATATTTCAGCGACCGGCATGAAGTCGTAGCGATCGGCGCCCAGGCCGTGGAGCCAGATAACGCACGCATCGGCAGTGCCGGAGGGCTCGAGAATCAAGGGGTCGGTCATGATGTGCTCCAAAAATGTGCGGGTGCGCTCAATCAGTGCCTGATTGCGGTGCGCGCCTGGTGCCTCAGTTAATTAGATGTCGCAATGCTACAAGTTTTTGTCTTGACGTCGCCAGTAACAGACAAGCGCAGCGGTGTGGTACGGGCTTTGCTATTGGTTTAACCGAATGATGATTCTTACGCAGCGCGGTAACACTATCAGCTCGACGCGACGCATGGGATATCAGAAATCCGGTGATGGATGTTCGCCAATAGCCGCTACGGGCTTCGCGAACGTGAAGGGCTACAGCCCGTTCGGCCGATTGGTGAGAAGTGAGTAAGGCGCCGTTTACAGCCTTTCTCATTTATTAGACTCATAGCGAAGGCCCAGACGTCGGTTGACCCTAAAAAAAGCCAACAAGGGTCGGCAATGCCTCAAAAGGGTGCGACAGGGTCCCAGCTCCGACACAACAAGAGCAAAACTGGAGGTTTGAATGAAGTTACTGAAATCCACCCTGGCAGTCGTGACTGCAGCAGCAGTTCTCGGTGTCAGCGGGTTCGCTCAGGCGGGTGCAACCCTGGATGCCGTGCAGAAGAAAGGCTTTGTACAGTGCGGTGTGAGCGATGGTTTGCCGGGTTTCTCGGTACCTGATGCCTCCGGCAAGATCCTCGGCATCGACGCTGACTTCTGCCGCGCCGTGGCCGCCGCCGTATTTGGCGACGCCAACAAGGTGAAATTCAGCCAGTTGAACGCCAAAGAGCGTTTCACCGCGCTGCAGTCTGGCGAAATCGATATCCTGTCGCGCAACACCACCATGACCAGTTCCCGCGATGCCGGCATGGGCCTGGTGTTCCCTGGCTTCATTACCTACTACGATGGCATCGGCTTCCTGGTAAACAACAAGCTGGGCGTCAAGAGCGCCAAGGAACTGGACGGCGCGACCATCTGCATCCAGGCCGGTACCACCACCGAGCTGAACGTTTCCGACTACTTCCGCGGCAACGGCCTGAAGTACACCCCCATCACTTTCGACACCTCCGATGAAAGCGCCAAGTCGCTGGAATCCGGTCGCTGCGACGTGCTGACCTCCGACAAGTCCCAGCTGTTCGCCCAGCGTAGCAAGCTGGCTTCGCCGAAGGACTACGTAGTTCTGCCGGAAACCATTTCCAAGGAACCACTGGGCCCAGTCGTGCGTAATGGCGATGAAGAGTGGTCGAAAATCGTCCGCTGGACTGGCTACGCCTTGCTCAACTCCGAAGAGGCCGGCATCACTTCGAAGAACGTCGAAGCTGAAGCCAAAGCCACCAAGAACCCGGACGTCGCCCGTATGCTCGGCGCTGATGGCGAATACGGCAAAGACCTGAAGCTGCCGAAAGACTGGGTTGTTCAGATCGTCAAGCAAGTCGGCAACTACGGCGAAATCTTCGATCGCAACCTCGGCAAGAGCACCCCGCTGGAAATCGATCGTGGCCTGAACGCTCTGTGGAACGCAGGCGGCATTCAATACGCACCACCAGTGCGCTGATGGTTCTATCACCCGGTGGGCCAACCACCGGGTGATGTTCTGTTCCATTCTTTGCGGGGCACTTCATGCAAAATTCAATCGGCGCACCTAAGCAGAGGCTCAGCCTCAGCGATCCACGAGTGCGTGCGTGGGTATTTCAGATCGTCACCATCGTGGCGGTCATTTCTCTGGGCTGGTTTCTGTTCGACAACACGCAGACCAACCTTGAGCACCGGGGCATCACCTCCGGCTTCAGCTTCCTGGAGCGCAGTGCCGGTTTCGGCATCGCTCAAACCCTGATCGACTACACCGAAGCGGACAGCTATGCCCGCGTCTTCGTCATCGGGCTGCTCAACACACTGCTGGTGACGTTCATCGGCGTGATCCTGGCGACAATCCTCGGTTTCATTGTCGGCGTGGCCCGCCTGTCGAAGAACTGGATCATCGCCAAGGTGGCGACGGTGTATGTGGAGGTCTTTCGCAACATCCCGCCGCTGCTGCAGATCCTGTTCTGGTATTTCGCGGTGTTCCTGACCATGCCGGGGCCGCGTAACAGCCATAATTTCGGCGATACCTTCTTTGTCAGCAGCCGTGGCCTGAACATGCCGGCGGCGCTGATGGCTGAAGGGTTCTGGCCGTTTGTGGTCAGTGTCGTGCTGGCGATCGTAGCCATCGTGCTGATGACCCGCTGGGCCAACAAGCGTTTCGAAGCGACCGGCGAGCCGTTCCATAAATTCTGGGTCGGCCTGGCGCTGTTCCTGGTGATCCCGGCGTTGTGCGCACTGATCTTCGGCGCGCCCGTGCACTGGGAAATGCCGCAGCTCAAGGGTTTCAACTTCGTCGGTGGCTGGGTACTTATCCCGGAACTGCTGGCCTTGACCCTGGCGCTGACGGTGTACACCGCGGCGTTCATCGCCGAGATCGTGCGTTCGGGCATCAAGTCGGTCAGCCATGGCCAGACCGAGGCGGCTCACTCGCTGGGCCTGCGCAACGGTCCGACCTTGCGCAAGGTGATCATCCCGCAAGCCCTGCGTGTGATCATCCCGCCACTGACCAGCCAATACCTGAACCTGGCGAAGAACTCTTCGCTGGCGGCCGGTATCGGTTATCCGGAAATGGTTTCGCTGTTTGCCGGTACGGTACTGAACCAGACCGGGCAGGCCATTGAAGTCATTGCCATCACCATGAGCGTGTACCTGGCGATCAGTATCAGCATTTCCCTGCTGATGAACTGGTACAACAAGCGCATTGCGCTGATCGAGCGGTGAGGAAACGCGCATGACATCCCATACTTTCAAACCTGATATGCCGCCACCGAGCAAAGTGTTCGGGCCGATGGCATGGATGCGCGCAAACATGTTCTCCAGCTGGCTCAATACGCTGCTGACCCTGTTTGCGTTCTATCTGATCTACCTGGTGGTGCCACCGATCCTCAGTTGGGCGATCATCGATGCCAACTGGGTCGGCACCACTCAAGCCGACTGCACCAAGGAAGGCGCCTGCTGGGTGTTCATCCAGCAGCGTTTTGGCCAGTTCATGTACGGCTATTACCCAGCGGACCTGCGCTGGCGCGTGGACCTGACCGTGTGGCTGGCCGTGATCGGCGTGGCACCGCTGTTCATCTCGCGCTTCCCGCGCAAGGCGATCTACGGCCTGAGCTTCCTGGTACTGTACCCGATCATCGCCTGGTGCCTGTTGCACGGCGGCGTCTTCGGCCTGGCAACCGTGGCGACCAGCCAATGGGGCGGCCTGATGCTGACCCTGGTGATCGCCACCGTCGGTATTGCCGGCGCTTTGCCGTTGGGCATCGTCCTGGCGCTGGGGCGGCGGTCGAACATGCCGGCGATTCGCGTGGTCTGCGTGACCTTCATCGAGTTCTGGCGCGGCGTGCCGTTGATCACGGTGCTGTTCATGTCCTCGGTGATGCTGCCGCTGTTCCTGCCTGAAGGCATGAACTTCGACAAGCTGCTGCGGGCGCTGATCGGCGTGATCCTGTTCCAGTCGGCCTATGTGGCCGAAGTGGTGCGTGGCGGTCTGCAAGCGATTCCGAAGGGGCAATACGAAGCGGCCGCGGCGATGGGCCTGGGCTACTGGCGCAGCATGGGCCTGGTAATCCTTCCGCAGGCACTGAAGATGGTGATCCCGGGGATCGTCAACACCTTCATCGCGCTGTTCAAGGACACCAGCCTGGTGATCATCATCGGTCTGTTCGACCTGCTCAACAGCGTGAAACAAGCTGCCGCCGACCCGAAATGGCTGGGCATGGCCACTGAAGGCTATGTGTTCGCCGCCCTGGTGTTCTGGATTTTCTGTTTTGGTATGTCCCGCTATTCCATGCATTTGGAACGCAAGCTGGACACTGGCCACAAGCGTTAGGAGTTGACTCATGAGTGAAGCGATCAAACAGCCTGTGAGCCCTGAAGGCATTATTCAGATGCAGGGCGTGAACAAGTGGTACGGCCAGTTCCACGTGTTGAAAGACATCAACCTGAACGTCAAGCAGGGCGAGCGTATCGTCCTGTGCGGCCCTTCGGGTTCCGGCAAGTCCACCACCATCCGTTGCCTCAATCGTCTGGAAGAACACCAGCAGGGCCGCATCGTGGTCGACGGTGTCGAGCTGACCAACGACCTCAAGCAGATCGAAGCGATCCGCCGGGAAGTCGGCATGGTGTTCCAGCACTTCAACCTGTTCCCGCACCTGACCATCCTGCAGAACTGCACCCTGGCGCCGATGTGGGTACGCAAGATGCCCAAGCGCAAGGCCGAGGAAATCGCCATGCATTACCTGGAACGCGTTCGCATTCCAGAGCAGGCGCACAAGTACCCGGGCCAGCTCTCCGGCGGACAGCAGCAGCGCGTGGCGATCGCCCGTGCCCTGTGCATGAAACCGAAGATCATGCTGTTCGACGAACCGACCTCGGCCCTCGACCCGGAAATGGTGAAAGAGGTGCTGGACACCATGATCGGCCTGGCCGAAGACGGCATGACCATGCTCTGCGTGACCCACGAGATGGGTTTCGCCCGCACCGTGGCCAACCGCGTGATCTTCATGGACAAGGGCGAAATCGTTGAACAGGCCGCGCCAAACGACTTCTTCGACAACCCGCAGAATGATCGCACGAAGTTGTTCCTGAGCCAGATCCTGCATTGATCCGCTCTTAAGCAGTGAAATAGACCCGGACTTGTCCGGGTTTGTTTTTTTTCGGGTCAGAGATCCGCTGTGTCATGTTCCGGATGGCGATCCGACAATAGTTGCTGCAAATGGGCTTCTTCGTTCAGCGAGTGGACTTCAGCCATCAGGTGCGGATGCCGATCAAGCAGGCGCATCAGCACGATTAACGATTGAGCAGGGGTAACTTCGCCGCGTTCATAACGGGAAAAGGCATTGTGCCCGCCTCCGGATAGCAGCTTCACCGCGTCTTTTTGCGTGAGGTGCAGTTTGCGGCGGATGCGTTTGATTTCCGCACCTGTCGCCAGCGCGTAGTCTTCCAGCAGCTGGTCGCTGGCCCTGGAGTAACGTTCGGCGCTGTCTGTGTCGTGATCGAATTCGATTTCACCGCAGATCCGGCATTCCCATCCGGCAATATCGTGCACTTGCCGAGTCACCTGCCTGTAGTCGACCGTAAAGCTACGGCCGTTGAAGTGATGCATCGCGTCGATGCTGCCGCAGCTGACACATTGCTGGGTTTTCATTGGTTTTTCTCCTTGAAGGAGACCACCGGATGCCCACCGCCGGGGCGGTAAGTCACCTTGATGTAAATCTCCCGATCCTGAAATGTTGTGTGATAGACGTCTTGCCAGATTCGGTGGTCGGCATACGTGGTCATCGATTTATGCAGCATCCTGTATTCCAGCAGGTGAACGATCCGCAGCATCCGGGCGAGACTCAACATCATCCTTCGTCCGCCTTCGCGGGCGTTCAATGTGAACGCCTTGCTTCCCAACCTGTGGACCTCGGCCTTGACCACTGCCAGGTCGTAATGGGGTGTGCTCTTTTCCATAAGAAGCCGTTTGCCTTTGTCCTAATGATTACCCATAAAGGGTAAATCTGACTAATCGAAAATTCGGATTCTTTGCCTCCAATAAAACGTAGGCGGTTGCCGTCCTACGCGAAGCTGACTAACATGTCAGAAAATTCATCCCATGATTGGATGAAAAGGCGAATCCGATGTCAGAAATGTCCCCGCTAATAAAGCGCTCCCTGGTCGATCAAGCCTTGGAGCAACTGCGCCAACGCATCAGCGACGGCGTGTGGGCTGTCGGCCAGCGGCTGCCTACCGAGCCGGAACTGGTCGCGGAGCTGGGCATCAGCCGCAACACCGTGCGCGAAGCCATGCGCGTGCTGGCGTTTTCTGGATTGATCGAGATTCGTCAGGGCGACGGCAGCTACGTGCGGGCGGTGGTGGACCCGCTGGACACGCTCAAGGCGCTCTCCCGCTGTTCGTTGGCGCAGGCGCGGGAAACCCGGCACATCCTTGAAGTCGAGGCCATCGGCCTGGCGGCGCTACGGCGCACCGAGGACGATCTGCTTGCCTTGCGCCAGGCGCTGAAAACCAGCGGCGAGCATTATCACGGCGACCTGGAGCACTACATCGCCTGCGATCTGGTGTTCCATCGCTTGCTGGTGGACGCCGCGCACAACCCGGCCCTGAGCGAGCTGTATCGCTATTTCTCCAGCGTGATCGGCGCTCAGTTGCGCCAGAGCCTCAATATCATTCCCCGTCATCAACACGTGTTCGACCTGCACATCGAAATCCTCGAAGCCGTCGAACGCCAGGATCCGGAGCGGGCCAAGGCCCTTTGCCGGCAGTTGATCAATGAACCCTGACCCCGAGCTTTCCATGTCCCGCGATCCGCTTGACCGCACTACCGCAACGCCGAACAAACGCGGCGCCGAACTCGAAGAGTTGCTGATCGACGCCGAGGCCGACGACGAGCAGGCCCAGCAGAGCCAGCCGCTGATGCGCCGGCCCTGGTTGCTGCTGCTCGGCCTGATCCTGGTCGCGTTGAACCTGCGTCCGGCCTTGTCGAGCATGGCGCCGCTGCTCAGCGAGGTGTCGAAAAGCCTCGGTCTGTCGGCGGCCCAGGCCGGTCTGTTGACGACCCTGCCAGTGCTCTGCCTGGGCCTGTTCGCGCCATTGGCGCCCGTGCTGGCGCGCCGCTTCGGCGCTGAACGAGTGGTGCTCGGGATCCTGCTGACGCTGGCTGGCGGCATCATCCTGCGCAGCTCGTTCGGCCAGGTCGGCCTGTTCGCTGGCAGCATCCTCGCCGGCGCCAGTATCGGGGTGATCGGCGTGTTGCTGCCGGGTATCGTCAAGCGCGACTTCGCCAGGCAGGCCGGCACCATGACCGGTGTCTACACCATGGCGCTGTGCCTGGGCGCGGCGATGGCGGCCGGCGCGACGGTGCCGCTGAGCGAACACCTGGGCCATGACTGGGCCCTGGGCCTGGGCTTCTGGATGCTCCCGGCTCTGCTGGCCGCCGTATTCTGGTTGCCGCAAGTGGGCCAGAAACACGGGGCGCATCAGGCGGTGTATCGCGTTCGCGGATTATTGCGTGATCCCCTGGCCTGGCAGGTGACCTTGTACATGGGGCTGCAATCGTCCCTGGCGTACATCGTGTTCGGCTGGTTGCCGTCGATCCTCATCGGTCGCGGGCTGACCCCGACCCAGGCGGGGCTGGTGTTGTCCGGCTCGGTAATCGTGCAGTTGATCAGCTCTCTCGCAGCGCCCTGGCTGGCGACGCGCGGCAAGGACCAGCGCCTGGCCATCGTGGTCGTCATGCTGATGGTGCTCGGCGGGCTGTTCGGCTGCCTCTACGCGCCCATCGAAGGGTTGTGGGGCTGGGCGATCCTGTTGGGTCTGGGACAGGGCGCGACGTTCGCCCTGGCCCTGACGTTGATCGTGCTGCGCTCGCGCGACGCCCATGTGGCCGCCAACCTCTCCGGCATGGCCCAGGGTTTTGGTTATACGCTGGCGTCATTGGGGCCGTTCGCAGTCGGCGTGGTGCATGACCTGACCGGCGGCTGGGATGCCCTGGGCTGGATCTTTGGCCTGGTTGGCCTGGGCGCGATCATCGCCGGCCTCGGCGCCGGTCGAGCGTTATATGTCGGTGTCGTCAGCGAAAGAGTCGGCGAGCTTCGCTGATGTCATTTTCATAGCGAATGACCATAGTGTTCCTCGCGGCGGCAGATTATCGTGCAGGCCTTACTGAAACGATTTCCGGAGTCCGTCCATGAGCGATGCCCACACAGCCCTGATCACCCGGTTCTACCAGGCATTCCAGCGCCTCGATGCCGAGGCTATGAGTGCCTGCTACACCGATGACGTGGTGTTCAGTGATCCGGCCTTCGGCGAACTGCGTGGGCGCGATGCCGGCGACATGTGGCGCATGCTTACCACGCGGGCCAAGGATTTTTCCCTGACGTTCGATAACGTGCGCAGCGACGAACGTTCCGGCGGTGCCCATTGGGTGGCGACTTATCTGTTCAGCCAGACCGGTAATACCGTGGTCAACGATATCCAGGCGCGCTTCGTGTTTCGTGACGGCAAGATCTGCGAGCACCACGATCATTTCGACCTGTGGCGCTGGTCGCGCCAGGCCTTGGGCACCAAAGGCCTGCTGTTGGGCTGGACACCGCTGGTGCGCAACGCCGTCCGCGCCCAGGCGCTCAAGGGGCTGCGGGCGTTCCAGGCCAGTCGCTGATAAGATCGCGGCTTGTTTCCATCGCGGCTGTTGAATATTTCCGTGACCACCGTTGAATCACCCCCCGATCTCGCTGCCCCCGCCCCGCCCGAACCGGCCAAGCCCTGGTTCGTCTACCTGGTGCGCGCCGCCAACGGCTCGCTGTACTGCGGCATCAGCGATGACCCGGTGCGGCGTTTCGCCAAGCATCAGAGCGGGAAGGGCGCACGTTTTTTTCTCTCCAGCCCGGCGGTTGCGCTGGTCTACACCGAAGCCTGCCGCGACAAGGGCGAGGCGTTGCGGCAGGAGCGGTTGATCAAGAAGCTCAAGAAAAGCGCCAAGGAATGCTTGGTGGCCAGTGCGCTGTCGCTTCATCAGCCTGACTGATAGGCCTTCATCAGGCCGGTAGGCTGGTCCGGTCAGGCGCGCTAAGCTGCAAGACTTCATCCCTGCAGTGGCGAATCTCATGTCTGAACTGATCCTCCATCATTACCCAACCTCCCCATTCGCAGAGAAAGCCCGCCTGCTGCTGGGTTTCAAGGGCCTGTCCTGGCGTTCGGTAGGTATCCCGCCGATGATGCCCAAGCCGGACCTGACGGCCTTGACCGGCGGTTACCGCAAGACGCCGGTGTTGCAGATCGGTGCGGACATCTATTGCGACACGGCGTTGATTGCCCGGCGGCTGGAGCAGGAGAAGGCCTCGCCGGCGCTGTTTCCCGAGGGCCGGGAAATGATCGCTGCGTCCTTTGCGGCATGGGCCGATTCGGTGGTGTTCCAACATGCGGTAAGCCTGGTGTTCCAGCCGGAATCGGTGGCGGTGCGTTTTGCCAAGTTGCCGCCTGAGGCGATCAAGGCGTTCATCAGCGACCGTGCCGCGCTGTTCAGTGGCGGCACGGCCACGCGCTTGGCGGCCGAACAGGCCAAGCACCAATGGCCGACGATCATGGCGCGTCTGGAGCACCAGTTGCAGCGTGAAGACGGCGACTTCCTGCTGGGCGATCCGTCGATTGCCGACTTTGCCATGGCGCATCCGCTGTGGTTCCTCAAGGGCACGCCTGTCACTTCACCTTTGGTCGATGCTCACCCTGCGGTATCGGCATGGCTGGCGCGGGTGTTGGGTTTCGGCCATGGTGCGTCGAGCCAGATGAGTTCCGAAGAAGCCCTGGAGGTGGCTCGCAGTGCGACGCCGGCAGCGCTGCCGGATGAGTCGTTCGAGGAGCCGAACGGGTTTGTGGCGGGGCAGCGGGTGAGCATCGCGGCGACTGATTACGGTGTCGATCCGGTGGTTGGAGAGTTGTTGTTTGCCGGTAGCGAAGAATTGATTCTGCGCCGTCAGGACGAGCGTGGCGGGGTGGTGCATGTGCACTTTCCGCGGTTCGGGTTTCGTATCGAGGCGGTCTGATCTTTCATGAAGTGGTGGCTGGTCTACCGCTTTAGCGAGCGGGCTCGCTCCCACATTTGGCCGGGGGTGGGCCCAGGATTTGTGTTTGGCGCAATCATTGTGGGAGCGAGCCTGCTCGCGAAGGGGGGGCGGGGCCGACGTCACTGCTGGCCCGGCAGATTTATATCGCGGCCAACGCCTTGAGAAATTCTCGGGCTCATACCCACGAATCAACGTGCCATTTACATCGAGGACCGGGATTCCTCAGTTTCGCCGCTTGAGCTGATCGGTCAGCGAGGTCGGCAAGCCCTTGATGATCAGCGTGCCGGCCTCTTCGTCGTATTCGATCTTCGAGCCCAGCAGGTGCGCCTCGAAGCTGATGGACAAGCCTTCGGCGCGACCGGTGAAGCGGCGGAACTGGTTGAGGGTGCGTTTATCCGCCGGAATTTCCGGCGACAGGCCGTAGTCCTTGTTGCGGATGTGATCGTAGAACGCCTTCGGACGCTCTTCGTCGATCAGCTCCGAGAGTTCTTCCAGGCCCATCGGCTCGCCGAGCTTGGCCTGGCTGCTGGCGTAATCCACCAGGGTCTTGGTTTTCTCTCGGGCATCGTCTTCGGGCAGGTCTTCGCTTTCGACGAAGTCGCTGAAGGCCTTGAGCAAGGTGCGGGTCTCGCCGGGGCCGTCGACGCCTTCCTGGCAACCGATGAAGTCGCGGAAGTATTCCGAAACCTTCTTGCCGTTCTTGCCCTTGATGAACGAGATGTATTGTCTGGACTGTTTGTTGTTCTGCCATTCCGACACGTTGATCCGCGCCGCCAGGTGCAATTGGCCCAGGTCGAGGTGCCGCGACGGGGTCACGTCCAGCTCGTCGGTCACGGCCACGCCTTCGCTATGGTGCAGCAGAGCGATCGCCAGGTAGTCGGTCATGCCTTGCTGGTAATGGGCAAACAGTACGTGGCCGCCCACCGACAGGTTGGACTCCTCCATCAGCTTCTGCAGGTGTTCCACCGCCACGCGACTGAACGCGGTGAAGTCCTTGCCGCCGTCGAGGTAATCTTTCAGCCAGCCGCTGAACGGATGCGCCCCGGATTCGGCATGGAAGAAGCCCCAGGCCTTGCCTTGCTTGGCGTTATAGCTTTCATTGAGGTCGGCGAGCATGTTCTCGATGGCCGTGGATTCCGCCAGTTCGGAATCGCGGGCATGAAGCACAGCGGGGGTGCCGTCGGGTTTTTTGTCGATCAGATGGACGATGCAATGACGGATCGGCATGGAATTCTCGGCTGATGAAAGAGAGGAGGGCGCGCTCCCCGGAAAAGGCCCAGTGTACCGCAATCACTGGTTTTGGAGCGCGATGAAGGCCCTTTCAGACCGGTCTGAGGCCCGGTGAGCCTTTTTTTACCGATTTAGCGCAATAAAGCTGACCAAATGGGTAGGTAGAGGCGGATATTTCACAGGCGTTGTGCTAGTTTTGCCCGGTCTTACGCGAAGTCACTGCGTTAAGCGTGCATTCAGCATTTGTCAGGTCGAACCAAACCCGGATTTCGGCATCTATTACCCCGATCCGTCGTGGTGATGACCGAGGGCGGCTGATCAGATAGATCGGCTCGATGGCTGACACTGCACTCTGCAATCCATATGAATTTGATAGGGAAGGAACACTACATGGCTCTTACTAAAGACCAACTGATCGCTGATTTGGCTGAATCTGTAGACGCACCAAAAGCTACCGTGCGTGCGCTGCTGGACCAACTGGGCCAAGTGGTTGCCGATCAGCTGGAAAACGGCGGCGAACTGACCTTGCCAGGTGTTGGCAAGCTGAAAGTCACCGAGCGTCCTGCCCGTACCGGTCGCAACCCTTCGACTGGCGCAGCCATCGAAATCCCGGCCAAGAAAGTGATCAAGCTGGTTGTGGCCAAAGGCCTGACCGACGCGGTCAACAAGTAAGATCGTTTTATGAAAAACCGTGCCGCGGAGCGATCCGGGCACGGTTTTTTGTTGCCTTGAAAAAGTGGCCAGTGGTGAGCAATGCTGTTCACTCAAGAAAAACGACGTACCTGTGGCGGGGGGGGGGGGGGGGGGGGGGGG
>NZ_JBHFJB010000154.1:28775-29976 GCF_057334555.1 Pseudomonas sp. AGC41 | reverse complement strand
CCCCCCCCCCCCCCCCACGGGAATGTCGATACCTTAAGTGAACCGCATCAGGCTGTGTTGAGAGAGGTTCAGCCCTTGCTAAACCAGCGGGCTTTACGCCAGGCTTGTTGCTGCGGCTCGTCCTGGAAGGTCCAGGCCACGAACCGACTCTGCTTCTGCCCCTGGGACATTTCCACCACCTGGCTGTGCAGCGCTCCGGCCTTCTTCAGCGCGGCTTGAATCGCCGGCAGGTTCGACGCCTTCGATACCAGCGTGCTGAACCACAGCACTTGCCCGGCGACCTGGGCGCTTTCACTGATCAACTGCGTGACGAAGCGTGCCTCGCCACCCTCGCACCACAGCTCCGCCGCCTGGCCGCCGAAATTCAACACCGGCAACTTGCGTTTCGGATCTGCCTTGCCCAGTGCCCGCCATTTTCGCTGGCTGCCCTTGGTGGCTTCCTCCAGGGAAGCGTGGAACGGCGGGTTGCACATCGTCAGGTCGAACCGTTCGGTACTTTCCAGAAGCCCCGACAGGATGTGCTTGCGGTTGGGTTGCTGGCGCAGCTGGATGGCTTTGTTCAGGCCGTTGGACTGGACGATGGCCTTGGCCGACGCAATCGCCGTCGGGTCGATTTCCGAGCCCAGGAAGTGCCAGCGGTAATCGCTGTAGCCGATCAGCGGATAAACGCAGTTGGCGCCGGTGCCAACGTCCAGCACCTTGACCGCCGCCCCGCGAGGAATTTCACCTTGATTATGGCTGGCGAGCAGGTCGGCGAGAAAATGCACGTAGTCGGCGCGCCCCGGTACGGGAGGGCACAGGTAGTCAGCCGGAATGTCCCAATAGGCGATGCCATAGAAAGATTTGAGCAGCGCCCGGTTGAACACTCGCACCGCTTCGGGGCTGGCGAAGTCGATGCTTTCCTTGCCGTAGGGATTGATGATCACGAACTTCGCCAGTTCCGGTGTGCTCTTGATCAGCGCCGGGAAGTCGTAGCGGCCCTGATGGCGATTGCGCGGATGCAGGCTGGCCTTCTCCCGCGGCGCTTTGGCCTCGGCGACGGGCTTGGGCTTCTGGCGGGGAGGTCGGGGAGAGCGAGGGGCGGTCATGGCGGGTCGATTCAGGGCTGGCTCAAAAAGTGGCGGGCATTGTCCCACATTCGGCGCGATCTTGATGACTGCGCTATTCAAATGAGCGGCGGTGAACCTGTGTGGGGGGGGGG
>NZ_JBHFJB010000154.1:18654-28720 GCF_057334555.1 Pseudomonas sp. AGC41 | reverse complement strand
AGCTTGCATTGATGTTGAATTTTGCCACCGTCATCGCGAGCAGGCTCGCTCCCACAGGGGGAGGCGCTTTCTTTGGAGAAGGACAGGCAGAAAAAAGGAGGCCACCAGGGCCTCCTTTTTCAGTTGCATGCCACCGTTACAGGCTGGCGATCCGCGCGTGCTGCTCGGCCAGCTTGCCCAGAGCCTGTTCGGCCTCGGCCAGTTTGGCCCGCTCCTTCTCGATGACTTCGGCCGGTGCCTTGTCGACGAAGCCAGCGTTGGACAGCTTGCCGCCGACGCGCTGGACTTCGCCCTTCAGACGCAGGATTTCCTTGTCCAGGCGCGCCAGTTCGGCGGCCTTGTCGATCAGGCCGGCCATTGGCACCAGCACTTCCATCTCGCCAACCAGGGCGGTGGCCGACAGCGGTGCTTCTTCCCCCGCAGCCAGTACCGTCACCGACTCGAGTTTCGCCAGCTTCTTGAGCAGCGCTTCGTTCTCGTTGAGACGGCGCAGGTCTTCGGCGTTGGCGTTTTTCAGGAACAGCGTCAGCGGTTTGCCTGGGCCGATGTTCATTTCGGCGCGGATGTTGCGCAGGCCGAGCATGAACGTCTTCAGCCACTCGATGTCGTCTTCGGCTGCCGGATCGATGCGGCTTTCGTTGGCCACCGGCCACGGTTGCAGCATGATCGTCTTGCCCTGGGCTCCGGCCAGCGGTGCGACGCGCTGCCAGATTTCCTCGGTGATGAACGGCATGAACGGGTGCGCCAGGCGCAGGGCCACTTCCAATACGCGAACCAGGGTGCGACGGGTGCCGCGCTGGCGCTCGACCGGTGCGTTTTCGTCCCACAGTACCGGCTTGGACAGTTCCAGGTACCAGTCGCAATACTGGTTCCAGATGAACTCGTACAGCGCTTGTGCGGCCAGGTCGAAACGGAACTGGTCGAGCTGGCGGGTCACTTCGGCTTCGGTGCGTTGCAACTGCGAGATGATCCAGCGATCAGCCAGGCTCAGCTCGTAGGCTTCGCCGTTCTGGCCGCAGTCTTCGCCCTTGTCCAGCACGTAGCGCGCGGCGTTCCAGATCTTGTTGCAGAAGTTGCGATAGCCTTCGACGCGGCCCATGTCGAACTTGATGTCGCGACCGGTGGATGCCAGCGAGCAGAAGGTAAACCGCAGAGCGTCGGTGCCGTAGCTGGCGATGCCGTCGGCGAATTCTTCGCGGGTGGCCTTCTCGATCTTCTTCGCCAGTTTCGGCTGCATCAGGCCCGAGGTGCGTTTCTGCACCAGGGTTTCCAGGTCGATGCCGTCGATGATGTCCAGCGGGTCCAGGACGTTGCCCTTGGACTTGGACATCTTCTGGCCCTGGCCGTCGCGCACCAGGCCATGGACATAGACGGTCTTGAACGGCACTTGCGGCGTGCCGTCCTCGTTCTTCACCAGGTGCATGGTCAGCATGATCATCCGGGCGACCCAGAAGAAAATGATGTCGAAGCCGGTGACCAGCACGTCGGTGGAGTGGAATTTCTTCAGGAACTCGGTCTGTTGCGGCCAGCCCAGGGTCGAGAACGTCCACAGGCCCGAACTGAACCAGGTGTCGAGAACGTCGTTGTCCTGCGCCAGCGTTACGTCCGGGCCAAGGTTGTGCTTGGCGCGGACTTCGGCTTCATCGCGACCGACATAAACCTTGCCCGACTCGTCGTACCAGGCCGGGATGCGGTGGCCCCACCACAGCTGGCGGCTGATGCACCAGTCCTGGATGTCGCGCATCCACGAGAAGTACATGTTTTCGTATTGCTTGGGCACGAACTGGATGCGGCCGTCTTCCACGGCGGCAATCGCCGGCTCGGCCAGCGGCTTGGTCGACACGTACCACTGGTCGGTCAGCCACGGCTCGATGATGGTGCCAGAGCGATCGCCTTTCGGGACTTTCAAGGCATGATCGTCGACGCTGACCAGCAGGCCGGCGGCGTCGAAGGCGGCAACGATCTGCTTGCGCGCTTCAAAACGGTCCAGGCCGGCGTATTCGGCTGGGATCTGGCCGTCGACGCTCTCGTTCAGCGTGCCGTCGAGGTTGAATGCCTGGGCGGCCGGCAAGACATTGGCGTTCTTGTCGAAGATGTTCAGCAGCGGCAGGTTGTGGCGCTTGCCGACTTCGTAGTCGTTAAAATCGTGGGCCGGGGTGATTTTCACGCAGCCGGTGCCGAATTCGGGGTCGCAGTAATCGTCGCCGATGATCGGGATGCGCCGGCCGACCAGCGGCAGCTCGACGAACTGGCCGATCAGGGCCTGGTAGCGCTCATCGTTCGGATTCACCGCCACGGCGGAGTCGCCAAGCATGGTTTCCGGACGCGTCGTGGCAACGATCAGGTAATCCTTGCCTTCAGCGGTCTTCGCACCGTCAGCCAGCGGGTACTTGAGATTCCACAGGAAACCTTTCTCGTCGTGGTTTTCCACTTCAAGATCGGAAATGGCCGTGTGCAATTTGGTGTCCCAGTTGACCAGGCGCTTGCCGCGATAGATCAACCCGTCTTCGTGCAGACGCACGAAGGCTTCCTTCACCGCTTCTGAAAGACCGTCATCCATGGTGAAGCGCTCGCGGCTCCAGTCCACCGACGAGCCGAGGCGACGGATCTGACGGCTGATGTTGCCGCCGGACTCGTCTTTCCATTCCCAGACTTTCTCGAGGAATTTTTCACGACCCAGGTCATGGCGATTCTGGCCTTGGGCTTCGAGGCGACGTTCCACCAGCATTTGCGTGGCGATACCGGCGTGGTCGGTGCCCGGCTGCCACAAGGTGTTGCGGCCTTGCATGCGACGGAAACGGATCAGGGCGTCCATGATCGCGTTGTTGAAACCGTGGCCCATGTGCAGGCTGCCGGTGACGTTCGGCGGCGGGATCATGATGGTGTAGGAATCGCCCGCGCCTTGCGGAGCGAAATAATTCTCGGACTCCCAGGTGTTGTACCAGGAAGTTTCAATGGCGTGCGGCTGGTAGGTCTTATCCATGCGCGGCGGGACCCTATTGGCATTTATTCAGGAAAAGCCGGGAAGTATAGCCGCCGGGCCAGCGGCAAGCTACAAGCCGCGAGCTGCAAGAGGAGGATCTGGCTTTGCTTTTGCTTGCAGCTTAAAGCTTGCCGCTCGTAGCTGCGGCGAGCAGCCGCTCCATCCGCGCATCCAGCCGGCGCTTGATCTCGGTTTCGATGTGCGGGGCGAAATCGTCGATCACGTCTTGCAGGATCAGTTGGGCGGCGGCGCGCAATTCCTGGTCCAGATGCAACAGGGCGTCTGGCCCTTTTGGTTCGGCCTTGGGGGCTGGCTTGGGTTCGGGCTGGCCGGTGATCGGTTCGAACAGCAGCGGAATCTGCTCGTCATGCACGGCTTCGTGTTCCACCGTGTCGGTCAACAGCGGTGGCTGCAGGGTGTCGTCACCGAGCAGTTGGCGGATCGACTCGAGGTCATCCAGCAGGTGAGCAGGTTTTTGCGGCGGTTTTGGAGTGTCCATCGTAGGCTCAGAGTCGCTGTAAACGGTGGTCTTGCAGAGCATAGCCCTGTTCGCGGTAGAAACGGAAACTCTCCCGCGCGGCTTGCCGGATGGCCGGGTCTTCGACCACGACTTCCGCCACGCGGGCGAAACGCTGGGCAAACGCCGGCACTTTCAGGTCGAGATTGACCAGCAGGTCCTGATGCTGACCGCAGTCTTCCCCCAGTCCCAGCACGATAAGCCCTTCGGGTTCGCTTTCGGCCGGACCGTGGGGCACGAAACTCTCGCCCTTGAACGCCCACAGGCGCGCGTCCAGGTCTTCGCGCTGAGCGGCATCGCTGCAATGCAGATAGATGCGATGGCCCATGCGCCAGGCTTTCTCGGTGAGCTTGCAGGCGAAATCCAGTCGCGCCGAGGGATCGGCGCTGGGCAGAATGTAGAAGTCGACTTTGGTCATTGCGTTCCTTGAATCGCCGAGGCGTCACCCGAGGGCGACGCACCGGCGATCATCGGTGTCAGGCCTTGGCGCGGTCCAGCAGGTACTGGGTGAGCAGGGGAACCGGACGGCCGGTGGCGCCCTTGTCCTTGCCACCGCTGGTCCAGGCCGTGCCGGCGATGTCCAGGTGGGCCCAGTTCAGGTTCTTGGTGAAGCGCGACAGGAAGCACGCCGCGGTAATGGTCCCGGCTTTAGGGCCGCCGATGTTGGCGATGTCGGCGAACGGGCTGTCCAGTTGTTCCTGGTACTCATCGAACAACGGCAACTGCCAGGCGCGATCGTCGGCCTGCTGGCCGGCGCTGAGCAGTTGGCTGATCAGCTCGTCGTTGTTGCCCAGCAGGCCCGAAGTATGGGCGCCCAGGGCGACGACGCAGGCACCGGTCAGCGTGGCGATGTCGATCACCGCTTGCGGCTTGAAGCGTTCGGAATAGGTGAGGGCGTCGCACAGCACCAGACGGCCTTCGGCGTCGGTGTTGAGGATTTCCACGGTCTGGCCGCTCATGGTGGTGACGATGTCGCCCGGGCGCGAAGCCGTACCGCTGGGCATGTTCTCGGCGCAGGCGAGGATGCAGACCAGGTTGATCGGCAATTGCAGCTCGAGCACGGCGCGCAGGGTGCCGAACACGCTGGCGGCGCCGCCCATGTCGTATTTCATTTCATCCATGCCGGCGCCGGGCTTGAGGCTGATGCCGCCGGTGTCGAAAGTGATGCCTTTTCCCACCAGGGCGTACGGCTTCTCGGATTTCTTGCCGCCGTTGTATTGCATCACGATCAGGCGTGGCGGCTGGGCGCTGCCCTGGCCGACGGCATAGAACGAACCCATGCCCAGGTCCTTGATTTTCTTCTCGTCGAAGACCTCGACCTTCAGACCCTTGAATTCCTTGCCCAGTGCCTTGGCCTGTTCACCCATGAAGGTCGGGTGGCAGATGTTCGGCGGCAGGTTGCCCAGGTCGCGGGTGAAGGCCATGCCGTTGGCGATCGCGGTGGCGTGGGTCACGGCGCGCTGGACTTCGGCCTGGGCAGCCTTGATGGTCAGCAGGGTGATTTTTTTAAGTGCACGGGGTTCGGCTTTCTGGCTCTTGAACTGGTCGAACTGGTATCCGCCATCCACCAGGGTCTCGGCCAGCAGGCGATTCTTGCCGTAGCTGTCGCGGCCTTTTACAACCAGTTCGTCCAGGGCCAGCACGGCGTCGCCACCGCCCAGGTTTTTCAAGGTGCCCAAGACGCCGGCAATGATCTTGCGGAACGGACGGTCGCCCAGTTCAGCGTCCTTGCCGACGCCCACCAGCAACACGCGCTCGGCCTTGAGGTTGGGGAGGCTGTGCAACAGCAGGCTCTGGCCGACCTTGCCGGCCAGGTCGCCGCGCTTGAGCACGGCGCTGATGGCGCCGCCGCTCAAGGCGTCGAGCTGGGTGGCGACGACGCCGAGCTGACGGTCCTCACCAACGGCAACCACCAGCGTGGCGGTCTTCAACGTTTCTGGGCTGACGCTTTTTACAACCAGTTCCATGTCCGGATCCTTGAGTCAATGGTCAAGAGGCCAGGCGCCGCGACGACAGTGGCGCGCTGAACAGCTGTCTTCTATATAAAAGAAGCGCCGGAGCTTGCCGGCGACAAAGGCCGCAGTTTGAACCCCGGCGCCCGAAGCTGACAACCCTCGCAACGGTTAACTTTTTTGGCTGGGGAGCGTCTGCTTAAAGCATGCGCAGTGACAGGCGCCTCCAATCACAGGATAATGCGGCTCTTTTTTCGGCTGCTCGCAGTATGCGTCGGCTCGATACGTTTCTTGTTTGGCCGCCTAGCCTGACAATCGTGGAGTGTCTGGTTTGATCGTCTTCCGTTATCTATCCCGCGAAGTCCTGCTGACCCTGAGCGCGGTCAGTGCCGTGCTGCTGGTCATCATCATGAGCGGGCGCTTCATCAAGTACCTTGCCCAGGCGGCTTCGGGCGCCCTCGATCCGGGCTCGCTGTTCCTGATCATGGGGTTCCGCCTGCCGGGCTTCCTGCAGCTGATCCTGCCGCTGGGATTGTTCCTCGGGATCCTGCTGGCCTACGGTCGCCTGTACCTCGACAGTGAAATGACCGTGCTGTCGGCCACCGGCATGAGCCAGCAGCGGCTGTTTCGCATCACTCTGTTCCCGGCCACGTTGGTGGCGCTGGTGGTGGCCTGGCTGAGCCTGAGCCTCTCGCCCCAGGGTGCCAACCAGTTCCAACTGCTGATCAACCAGCAGGACGCCATGACCGAATTCGACACCCTGGTGCCGGGACGCTTCCAGGCCCTGCGCGATGGGACGCGTGTCACCTACACCGAGCAACTGTCGGACGACCGGGTCAACCTCGGCGGGGTCTTCATCACTCAGAAAAATATCTCTTCGGACACCAAGAAGGACCGCGGGATTTCTGTGCTGGTGGCTGAAAATGGCCGCCAGGAAATCAACCCCGACGGCAACCGCTACCTGATCCTGGAGAACGGCTATCGCTACGATGGCACCCCGGGACAGGCCGATTACCGGGCGATCAAGTACGACACCTACGGTGTGCTGCTGCCCAAGCCCGATGTCAGCGATGAAGTCACCGACCGCGATGCCATGCCTACCGCCAGCCTGCTGGGCAGTGACGACATTCGCGCCCGCACCGAACTGCAATGGCGTCTGTCGCTGCCATTGCTGGTGTTCATCGTGACCCTCATGGCGGTCCCGCTGTCGCGGGTCAATCCACGCCAGGGTCGTTTCCTCAAGCTGCTGCCGGCGATTCTTTTGTATATGGCCTACCTGACCATCCTGATTTCCGCTCGCAGTGCCCTGGAGAAAGGCAAGATCCCGCCGGCCCTGGGCCTGTGGTGGGTGCATTCGATCTTCCTGGTCATTGGCCTGGGCTTGCTCTACTGGGAGCCGTTGCGCTTGAAGCTGGCCAGTCGTCGCAGCGCGCTGGAGGTGGCCCGTGGTTAAACTCGACCGCTATATTGGCAGCAGCGTGTTCATGGCGATCCTGGCGGTGCTGGGGATCATTCTTGGCCTGGCGACCCTGTTCGCGTTCATCGACGAAATGGGCGATGTCAGCGATACCTATACATTGCTGGACGTGGCGAGCTACGTGTTGCTGACGGCACCACGGCGGCTGTACGACATGTTGCCGATGGCTGCGCTGATCGGTTGCCTGATCGGCCTGGGCAGCCTGGCAAGCAACAGCGAACTGACCATCATGCGCGCCGCCGGCGTGTCCATCGGCCGGATCGTCTGGGCGGTGATGAAACCGATGCTGGTGCTGATGCTGGTCGGGCTGCTGGTCGGCGAGTACGTCGCGCCGGCCACCGAGAATACCGCCCAGGCCAATCGCTCCCTGGCCCAGGGCGGCGGTGATGCACAAAGCGCCAAGCATGGTTTGTGGCATCGCCAGGGTGACGAGTTCATCCACATCAACTCGGTCCAGCCTAACGGCACGCTGTACGGCGTGACCCGCTATCGCTTCGATGATCAGCGGCACCTGCTGTCGTCGAGCTTCGCCAAACGCGCCAATTTCGCCGAGGATCACTGGCAACTGAGCGACGTCACCACCACCTTGTTCCATGACAAACGCACCGAGGTGGTCGCCGTTCCACAGGAACGTTGGGACGTGCAGATCAGCCCGCAGTTGCTCAGCACCGTGGTGATGGCGCCGGAATCGCTGTCGATCACCGGTTTGTGGGGCTACATCCACTATCTGGCGGACCAGGGCCTCAACAATGGCCGCTACTGGCTGGCATTTTGGGTCAAGGTGTTGCAGCCGCTGGTCACTGCCGCCCTGGTGTTGATGGCGATTTCCTTCATCTTTGGTCCGCTGCGCTCGGTGACCCTTGGCCAGCGGGTCTTCACCGGCGTGCTGGTGGGCTTCACCTTCCGTATCGCCCAGGACCTGCTGGGGCCATCGAGCCTGGTTTTCGGTTTCTCGCCGCTGTTCGCGGTGCTGGTGCCGGCCACGGTCTGCGCGCTGGCCGGGCTCTGGCTGCTGCGCCGGGCGGGTTGATTCAGATTCGCGTGGCTAGGGAGCTTCTGTGGCGAGGGAGCTTGCTCCCGCTGGGTCGCGAAGCGGCCCTCGTTCTCATTCCACCAAAGCTCATCGACAGGCGAACGTGACGCTTGCACGATGGATCAGGTACAATTCCCGGCTATTTTTCGGCGGGCCATGCCTGCAGCCTTTTTGAGTGTTGATCCGTGAGTGATTTGAGTCATATCCGCAATTTCTCCATCATCGCCCACATTGACCATGGCAAGTCGACGCTGGCTGATCGCTTCATCCAGATGTGCGGCGGTCTGGCCGAGCGTGAAATGGAAGCCCAGGTCCTGGACTCCATGGACCTCGAGCGTGAGCGCGGGATCACCATCAAGGCCCACAGCGTTACCCTCTATTACAAGGCTCGCGACGGCGTCACCTACCAGCTCAACTTCATCGACACCCCCGGCCACGTCGACTTCACCTATGAAGTCAGCCGGTCGCTGGCGGCCTGCGAAGGCGCGCTGCTGGTTGTCGATGCCGGCCAGGGCGTCGAGGCCCAGTCGGTCGCCAACTGCTATACGGCCATCGAGCAGGGCCTGGAAGTCATGCCGGTGCTGAACAAGATCGACCTGCCCCAGGCCGATCCGGACCGCGTGAAAGAAGAAATCGAGAAAATCATCGGCATCGACGCCACCGACGCGGTCACTTGCAGCGCCAAGACCGGCCTGGGCGTGGATGAAGTGCTCGAGCGCCTGGTCACTACCATTCCGGCGCCGACCGGCAATATCGAAGATCCGCTGCAAGCGTTGATCATCGACTCTTGGTTCGACAACTACCTGGGCGTGGTCTCCCTGGTTCGCGTGCGCCATGGCCGCGTGAAGAAGGGCGACAAGATCCTGGTCAAGTCCACCGGCAAGATCCACCTGGTGGACAGCGTCGGTGTGTTCAACCCGAAACACACCGCCACCGTCGACCTGAAGGCCGGCGAAGTGGGTTTCATCATCGCCGGTATCAAGGACATCCATGGTGCGCCGGTCGGCGACACCCTGACCTTGAGCTCGACCCCCGACGTCGACGTGCTGCCGGGCTTCAAGCGCATCCAGCCGCAGGTCTATGCCGGTCTGTTCCCGGTCAGCTCCGACGACTTCGAGGATTTCCGCGAAGCCCTGCAGAAGCTGACCCTGAACGACTCGTCCCTGCAATACACCCCGGAAAGCTCCGACGCCCTGGGCTTCGGTTTCCGCTGCGGGTTCCTCGGCATGCTGCACATGGAAATCATCCAGGAGCGCCTGGAGCGCGAATACGACCTGGACCTGATCACCACGGCACCGACGGTAATCTTCGAGCTGCTGCTCAAGAACGGCGAGACCATCTACGTCGACAACCCGTCCAAGCTGCCGGACCTGTCGGCCATCGAGGACATGCGCGAGCCGATCGTGCGGGCGAATATCCTTGTGCCTCAGGAGCACCTGGGCAACGTCATTACCCTGTGCATCGAGAAGCGCGGCGTGCAACACGACATGCTGTTCCTCGGCACGCAGGTCCAGGTGACCTACGACTTGCCGATGAACGAAGTGGTGCTGGACTTCTTCGATCGCCTGAAATCCACCAGCCGCGGCTATGCTTCGCTGGACTATCATTTCGATCGTTACCAATCGGCTAATCTGGTGAAGCTGGATGTGTTGATCAACGGCGAAAAAGTCGATGCCCTGGCATTGATCGTGCACCGTGACAACGCGCACTACAAAGGTCGCGCGTTGACCGAGAAGATGAAGGAGCTGATTCCGCGGCAGATGTTCGACGTGGCAATCCAGGCCGCCATTGGCGGGCAGATTGTGGCGCGCACAACCGTCAAGGCACTCAGAAAGAACGTATTGGCCAAATGCTACGGCGGCGACGTCAGCCGTAAGCGCAAGCTGTTGGAAAAGCAGAAGGCCGGTAAAAAACGCATGAAGCAGGTTGGTAACGTGGAAATTCCACAGGAAGCCTTCCTTGCGGTGCTCAGGTTGGATAGTTAGGTCCTATGTCGCTAAATTTCCCGCTGTTGCTGGTGATCGCCGTGTTCGTCTGCGGCCTGTTGGCGTTGCTTGATCTGTTGTTCCTGGCGCCTCGGCGCCGGGCCGCCATTGCCTCATAT
>NZ_JBHFJB010000154.1:14378-18634 GCF_057334555.1 Pseudomonas sp. AGC41 | reverse complement strand
TATCAGGGCAGCGTCAGCCAGCCTGATGGCGTGGTCATCGAAAAGCTCAACAAGGAACCGCTGCTGGTCGAATACGGCAAGTCGTTCTTCCCGGTGCTGTTCATCGTCCTCGTGCTGCGTTCGTTCCTGGTGGAACCGTTCCAGATCCCGTCCGGCTCGATGAAGCCGACCCTGGACGTGGGCGACTTCATCCTGGTGAACAAATTTTCCTACGGGATCCGGCTGCCGGTGATCGACAAGAAGGTCATCGAGATCGGCGACCCGCAACGCGGTGATGTCATGGTGTTCCGCTTCCCGAGCGACCCGAACGTCAATTACATCAAGCGTGTGGTCGGCCTGCCGGGCGACAGGATTCGCTACACCGCCGACAAGCGTCTGTTGGTCAACGGCGAACTGGTGGCCGAGCAACTGATCGGCTCCGAGCCGGGCACGCTGGGCAGTGCCGAGCTCTACAAGGAAAAACTCGGCGAGGCGGAACACTTGATCCGCAAGGAAATGAGCCGCTACCGCGCCACGCCGGACCATTCGTGGAGCGTGCCGGCCGGGCACTATTTCATGATGGGCGACAACCGCGACAACTCTAACGACAGCCGCTACTGGGATGATCCGAACATTCCCAGGGACATGCTGGGCATGGTCCCCGACCGCAACATCGTCGGCAAGGCCTTTGCAGTCTGGATGAGCTGGCCGGAACCCAAACTCAGTCACCTGCCGAATTTCTCGCGGGTTGGCCTGATCAAGTAATCACCCACGGCGCTGTTGAACACAGCGCCGAATGCATTTCTGGAGCCTGCACAAGGCTGCCCGAAGGCATGAAGCCAACGATAGTCAGGACGTCATTTTTGAACACAGCGTTAATTGTCCCAAGCCAACGGCACTCAGTCGCCGTGGCGGTGGAATCCAGCCACGAACTCAGCGTGGGTAAACCGTGAGCGTTTCTCTAAGTCGTCTCGAGCGTCAGCTCGGCTACACTTTCAAGGATCAGGAGCTGATGCTCCTGGCCCTGACTCACCGCAGTTTTGCCGGGCGCAACAACGAACGCCTGGAATTCCTCGGCGATGCCATCCTCAACTTCGTGGCCGGCGAGGCGTTGTTCGAACGTTTCCCCCTGGCGCGGGAAGGCCAGTTGTCGCGTTTGCGTGCACGGTTGGTAAAAGGTGAGACCCTGGCCGTGCTGGCCCGTGGTTTCGACCTGGGCGATTACCTGCGCCTGGGCTCCGGCGAGTTGAAAAGTGGCGGTTTTCGTCGCGAATCGATCCTGGCCGATGCCCTGGAAGCGCTGATTGGCGCGATCTATCTGGATTCGGGCATGGAAATGGCCCGCGAGCGGGTGCTGGCCTGGCTGACTTCCGAGATCGACAGCCTGACGCTGGTGGACACCAACAAGGATCCCAAGACGCGCTTGCAGGAATTCCTGCAGTCGCGCAGCTGCGAACTGCCGCGCTACGAAGTGGTGGATATCCAGGGTGAGCCGCATTGCCGAACCTTCTTCGTCGAATGCGAAGTGGTCCTATTGAATGAAAAAAGCCGGGGCCAGGGCGTCAGCCGTCGTATTGCCGAACAGGTAGCGGCCGCTGCAGCACTGATCGCCCTGGGCGTGGAGAATGGCAATGACTGATACAACCGTCACCCGCTGCGGCTATGTCGCCATCGTTGGCCGGCCGAACGTGGGCAAGTCGACATTGCTCAACCACATCCTCGGCCAGAAGCTGGCGATCACGTCGCGCAAGCCGCAGACCACCCGCCACAACATGCTCGGCATCAAGACCGAAGGCGCCGTCCAGGCGATCTACGTCGACACGCCCGGCATGCACAAGGGTGGCGAGAAGGCCCTGAACCGCTACATGAACAAGACGGCCTCGGCGGCGTTGAAGGACGTTGACGTGGTGATCTTCGTGGTCGACCGCACCAAGTGGACCGAAGAAGACCAGATGGTCCTCGAGCGTGTCCAGTACGTGACCGGTCCCTTGATCGTTGCGCTGAACAAGACCGACCGCATCGAAGACAAGGCCGAGCTGATGCCGCACCTGAGCTGGTTGCAGGAGCAGTTGCCGAGTGCCCAGGTCATCCCGATCTCTGCCCAGCATGGCCACAACCTCGACGCGCTGGAGCGGGTGATCGCCGAGCACCTGCCGGAAAACGATCACTTCTTCCCCGAAGACCAGATCACCGACCGCAGCAGCCGTTTTCTCGCCGCCGAACTGGTCCGCGAAAAAATCATGCGCCAGATGGGTGCCGAGCTGCCGTACCAGATCACGGTGGAAATCGAAGAGTTCAAGCAGCAGGGCAAGACCCTGCACATCCATGCCTTGATCCTCGTCGAGCGTGACGGCCAGAAGAAAATCATCATTGGCGACAAGGGCGAGCGCATCAAGCGCATCGGCACCGAGGCGCGCAAGGACATGGAGCTGCTGTTCGACTCCAAGATCATGCTCAACCTGTGGGTCAAGGTGAAGGGCGGCTGGTCCGATGACGAGCGGGCGTTGCGCTCGCTGGGTTACGGCGACCTGTAATCTGATTGGCTGGGGGCGGGCTCTTGTGGCGAGGGAGCTTGCTCCCGCTGGGTTGCGAAGCAGCCCCAGAACCTGCGACTTCGTTCGGCCAGACATACCCCGCTGCCTGATTTTACGACTGCTTCGCAGCCGAGCGGGCGCCCGCTCCCTCGCCACAGGATCTGTTCATCCATTGATGTCTTGCTGATACTCAGGCCCCCGATGTCGCCCAACCAACCCCTCGCCCAATCCGCCTACGTCCTCCATAGCCGCGCCTACCGCGAAAGCAGCGCCCTGGTGGATTTCCTCACGCCGCAAGGGCGGCTGCGGGCGGTGTTGCGGGGAGCGCGGGGCAAGGCCGGGACGCTGGCGCGGCCGTTCGTGCCGCTGGAAGTCGAGTTTCGCGGCCGGGGTGAGTTGAAGAATGTCGGGCGCATGGAAAGCAATGGCGTCGCTTCCTGGCTCAATGGCGAGGCGCTTTTCAGTGGCCTGTACCTCAACGAACTGCTGATCCGCCTGCTGCCCGCCGAGGATCCCCATCCCGCGGTGTTCGACCATTACACCGCCACGTTGCTAGCCCTGGCCGAGGGTCGACCCTTGGAGCCATTGCTGCGCTCTTTCGAATGGCGCCTGCTGGATGACCTGGGCTACGGTTTCGCCCTGGACGCTGACCTGCACGGCGATCCTATCGCGACCGACGGTCTGTATCGCCTGCAAGTTGATGCAGGCCTGGAGCGGGTCTACCTGCTGCAACCAGGACTGTTCAACGGCGTCGAACTGCTGGCCATGGCCGAGGCCGACTGGACAGCGCCAGGCGCGCTGGCAGCGGCCAAGCGTCTGATGCGCCAGGCCCTGGCGGTTCATCTGGGCGGCCGGCCGCTGGTCAGTCGCGAGTTGTTTCGCAAGCCCTGATCTCCCCGTATGCTGTGGCCGAATCTCTGTCCATTCAGGAGCGCTTTTCGTGAGCACCAGCAATCGCATTCTTCTCGGCGTGAACATCGACCATGTCGCCACTCTGCGCCAGGCCCGTGGTACGCGTTACCCGGACCCGGTCAAGGCCGCACTGGACGCCGAAGAGGCGGGCGCCGATGGCATCACCGTGCATTTGCGCGAAGACCGTCGGCACATCCAGGAGCGCGACGTGCTGCTGCTCAAGGACGTGCTGCAGACCCGCATGAACTTTGAAATGGGCGTGACCGAGGAAATGATGGCGTTCGCCGAACGCATCCGTCCGGCGCACATCTGCCTGGTGCCGGAGACGCGTCAGGAATTGACCACCGAAGGCGGCCTGGATGTAGCGGGGCAGGAGTCGCGGATCAGCCTGGCGGTGGAGCGCCTGTCGAAGATCGGCGCCGAGGTCTCGCTGTTCATCGACGCCGATGAACGGCAGATCGAAGCCTCCAAGCGTGTCGGTGCGCCGGCCATCGAGCTGCACACCGGGCGTTACGCCGATGCCCAGACTCCGAGCGATGTCGCCGATGAACTGCAACGGGTCGCCGATGGCGTCAGCTTCGGCCTGGCCCAAGGGCTGATCGTCAACGCTGGCCATGGTCTGCATTACCACAACGTTGAAGCCGTCGCGGCCATCAAGGGCATCAACGAGCTGAACATCGGCCACGCGCTGGTAGCCCATGCATTGTTTGTCGGGTTCAAGTCGGCTGTGTCGGAGATGAAAGCGTTGATCCTGGCGGCTGCCAAGTCTTGAGGCCATCCCTAAAGCTTGCTTAAGGCCTGCCTGATCCATTGTGGCGGGGGGGGGGGGGG
>NZ_JBHFJB010000154.1:2956-14313 GCF_057334555.1 Pseudomonas sp. AGC41 | reverse complement strand
CCCCCCCCCCCCCCCCCGCCACAGGTTCATCACAACATTGGAAGTTGGGTACAGCTTATAGCTGTGGAGATTCCTGGCTAGGCTTGCTCTTGTCCACACCCGGCACATGCAGGTTGCCCTCGGCCACCTGGTCGCCTTCGAGCTGTGGCTGGGTCACCCAGGTGAGGATGTCGTAGTAGCGACGGATGTTCGCCACGAAATGCACCGGTTCGCCGCCGCGGGCGTAGCCGTAGCGGGTCTTGCTGTACCACTGTTTCTGGGACAGGCGCGGCAGGATCTTCTTCACGTCGAGCCACTTGTTCGGGTTCAGCCCTTCCTTGGCGGCGAGCTTGCGCGCGTCGTCCAGGTGACCACTGCCCACGTTGTAGGCGGCGAGGGCGAACCAGGTACGGTCCGGCTCCTCGATACTCTCGTCCAGTTGCTCTTTCATATAGGCCAGGTACTTGGCGCCGCCCATGATGCTCTGCTTCGGGTCGAGGCGGTTGGACACGCCCATGGCCTGGGCGGTGTTCTGGGTCAGCATCATCAGGCCGCGCACGCCGGTCTTGGAGGTGACCGTCGGTTGCCACAGCGATTCCTGGTAGCCGATGGCAGCCAACAGACGCCAATCGACCTTTTCCTTCTTGGCGTAGGTCTTGAAGTGTTGCTCGTATTTCGGCAGGCGTTGCTGCAGATGCTGGGCGAAGGTGGTCGCGCCCATGTAGCCGAGGACGTCGACGTGCCCGTAATAGCGGTCCTTGAGGCGCTGCAGCGTGCCGTTCTTCTGCACCTTGTCGAGGTAGGCGTTGATTTCGTTGAGCAGACTGTTGTCTTCGCCGGGGCCCACCGCCCAGCTCTGGCTGCGGGCATCGCCGAGGTCGAACGCCACGCGCACGTTGGGGAAGTACACCTGGTTCATCGCCACTTCGTTGGAATCTACCAGCGTCAGGTCGATCTGGCCTTCATCGACCATGCGCAGCAGGTCGACGACTTCAACCGCGTCGGATTCCTCGTATTCGATTCCCGGATACTGCTGTTTCAACTGCGCCAGCTGCTCCGCGTGGGAGCTGCCCTTGAGCACCATGATCTTCTTGCCCGCGAGGGCGGCCGCGTCGGTGGGGCGGGACTGGCCGTTGCGGTAGATGACCTGCGGGGTAACCTCCAGGTAGGCGTGGGAGAACCGTACCTGTTTCTTGCGCTGTTCGCTGCTGACCAGGCCCGCCGCGGCCAGCACCGGGCCATTGGGCTTGCCGACCTGACTGAACAGGTCGTCGAGGTTATCGGCGGTCTCGATCTTCAGCTCGACCCCCAAATCCTCGGCGAAGCGCTTCACCAGCTCGTATTCGAAGCCGGTTTCACCATTGCGATCCTGGAAGTAGGTAGCGGGGCTGTTCCGGGTAACCACCCGCAGCACGCCATCCTCCTTTACGCGCTCCAGTGTGTTGGGTTTCTCAACACAACCACTGAGCACCAGGAAGAGTCCGGTTGCGATCAGCCATCTGGCGTACCGCGGACGCAAAGCCGTTGGGGAAAACATCTGCGCAGTATACGCAAACGGCCTCGACCGCCATATATCGACAGCAAAAGGCCAGTCTGCTAGAGGTTGCAAAACGTGTCCGCAACCCAGGCGGGCCGGCGTGCGGAGGCGGCTGGGGCGGGAAAAAATAACTCCGCTGAATTATCGCCATGCCGCCTGGATGCAGCCGTCCAAGGGATGCCTGACGTCCGGCTGGCATCGCACGTAGCGTTTCGGGTGCCGTTGCCAGCGGTTTAGGCTAGAATGCACGGCCTCAAAGCACACCCCCTTCCCGAGGCTGTCCCGAAGATGTTGATCCTGCGCGGCGCTCCTGCCCTTTCTGCCTTTCGCCACAGCAAACTCCTTGAGCAACTGAGCCAGAAAGTCCCGGCTGTCAGCGGCTTGTATGCTGAATTCGCTCACTTCGCCGAAGTCACCGGCGGTTTGACCGGCGACGAACAGCAGGTGCTTGCGCGCCTTCTGAAGTACGGTCCCAGCGTTCCCGTCCAGGAACCGACTGGTCGTCTGTTCCTGGTGCTGCCGCGTTTCGGCACCATCTCGCCGTGGTCGAGCAAGGCCAGCGACATTGCGCGCAACTGCGGCCTGGCGAAAATCCAGCGTCTGGAGCGCGGCATTGCCTTTTATGTCGCCGGAGACTTCAGCGAGGCCGAGGCCCAACTGATTGCCGACGGGCTGCATGACCGCATGACCCAGGTCGTACTGGGCAACCTGGAGCAGGCCGCCGGCCTGTTCAGCCACGCCGAACCCAAGCCGCTCACCGCCATCGATGTGCTGGGCGGTGGCCGCGCCGCGCTGGAAAAAGCCAACGCCGAGCTGGGCCTGGCCCTGGCCGAAGACGAGATCGATTACCTGGTCAACGCCTTCCAGGGCTTGCAGCGCAACCCGCACGACATCGAACTGATGATGTTCGCCCAGGCCAACTCCGAGCACTGCCGCCACAAGATCTTCAACGCCAGTTGGGACATTGACGGCCAGAGCCAGGAAAAAAGCCTGTTCGGCATGATCAAGAACACCTACCAGATGCACAACGAAGGTGTGCTGTCGGCCTACAAGGACAACGCGGCGGTGATCGTCGGCAACGTTGCCGGTCGCTTCTACCCGAACCCTGAGACCCGCCAGTACGGTGCGGTCCAGGAGCCGGTGCACATCCTGATGAAGGTCGAGACCCACAACCACCCGACCGCCATCGCCCCGTTCCCGGGCGCGTCCACCGGTTCCGGTGGCGAGATCCGCGACGAAGGCGCTACCGGCCGTGGCGCCAAGCCCAAGGCCGGCCTGACCGGCTTCACCGTGTCGAACCTGCAGATCCCGGGCTTTGAACAGCCATGGGAAAAGCCTTACGGCAAGCCTGAGCGCATCGTCAACGCCCTCGACATCATGATCGAAGGCCCGCTCGGCGGCGCGGCATTCAACAACGAATTCGGCCGTCCGGCCCTGACCGGTTACTTCCGTACTTTCGAGCAGTCCATCAACACCCCGCGCGGTGAAGAGGTTCGTGGCTATCACAAGCCGATCATGCTCGCTGGCGGCATGGGCAACATTCGCGCAGAACACGTACAGAAGGGCGAGATCCTGGTCGGCTCCAAGCTGATCGTCCTCGGCGGCCCGGCCATGCTGATCGGCCTGGGTGGCGGCGCCGCTTCCTCCATGGCCACCGGCACCAGCTCGGCGGACCTGGACTTCGCCTCGGTCCAGCGCGAAAACCCGGAAATGGAGCGCCGCTGCCAGGAAGTCATCGACCGGTGCTGGCAACTGGGCGAGCAGAACCCCATCAGCTTCATCCATGACGTCGGCGCGGGCGGCCTGTCCAACGCCTTCCCGGAACTGGTCAACGACGGCGGTCGTGGTGGCCGCTTCGAATTGCGCAACATTCCGAACGACGAGCCGGGCATGGCCCCGCACGAAATCTGGAGCAACGAATCGCAGGAACGTTACGTCCTGGCGGTCGGCCCGGCCGATTTCGAGCGTTTCAAGGCGATCTGCGAGCGTGAGCGCTGCCCGTTCGCGGTCGTCGGCGAAGCCACCGCCGAGCCGCAACTGACTGTCACCGACAGCCACTTCGGCAACAGCCCGGTGGACATGCCCCTGGAAGTGCTGCTGGGCAAAGCTCCGCGCATGCACCGTTCGGCCGTCCGCGAAGCCGAGCTGGGGGACGATTTCGATCCGGCCACCCTCGACATCGCCGACTCCATCGAACGCGTCCTGCATCACCCGGCCGTGGCGAGCAAAAGCTTCCTGATCACCATCGGCGACCGCACCATCACCGGCCTCGTGGCCCGCGACCAGATGGTCGGCCCATGGCAGGTGCCGGTGGCCGACGTGGCCGTGACCGCCACCAGCTTCGACGTCTACACTGGCGAAGCCATGGCCATGGGCGAACGTACCCCGCTGGCGCTGCTGGACGCCCCGGCGTCGGGCCGCATGGCGATCGGCGAAACCCTGACCAACATCGCGGCCTCGCGGATCGGCAAGATTTCCGACATCAAGCTGTCGGCCAACTGGATGTCCGCCGCCGGCCACCCGGGTGAAGACGCCCGTCTGTACGACACCGTCAAGGCGGTCGGCATGGAGCTGTGCCCTGAGCTGGGCATCACCATTCCGGTGGGCAAGGACTCGATGTCCATGGCCACCCGCTGGAACGATGAAGGCGTGGACAAGAGCGTAACCTCGCCGCTGTCGCTGATCGTGACCGGCTTTGCCCCGGTCACCGACATCCGCCAGACCCTGACCCCGCAACTGCGCATGGACAAGGGCACCACCGACCTGATCCTGATCGACCTGGGCCGTGGCCAGAACCGCATGGGCGCCTCGATCCTGGCCCAGGTCCATGGCAAGCTCGGCTCGCAAGCCCCGGACGTCGACGATGCCGAAGACCTGAAGGCGTTCTTCGCCGTGATCCAGGGCCTCAACGCCGACGGTCATCTGCTGGCCTACCACGACCGTTCCGATGGCGGCTTGCTGACCACCGTGATGGAAATGGCCTTCGCCGGTCACTGCGGCCTGAACCTGACCCTGGACAGCGTGGCCGAATCGGCCAGCGAAATCCCGGCCATCCTGTTCAACGAAGAGCTCGGTGCGGTGATCCAGGTTCGCCAGGACGCCACCCCGGACATCCTCGCCCAATTCAGCGCCGCCGGCCTGGCCGAGTGCGTCTCGGTGATCGGCCAGCCGATCAACAACGCTCACATCAACATCACCTTCAACGGCGACACCGTCTTCGAAGGCCAGCGCCGCCTGTTGCAGCGCCAGTGGGCCGAGACCAGTTACCAGATCCAGCGCCTGCGCGACAACGCCGATTGCGCCGAGCAGGAATTCGACGCGATCCTGGAAGAAGACAACCCGGGCTTGAGCGCCAAGCTCAGCTACGACGTCAACGACAACATCGCCGCGCCCTACATCAAGAAAGGCATTCGCCCGCAAGTGGCGGTCCTGCGCGAGCAGGGCGTCAACGGCCAGGTGGAAATGGCCGCGGCGTTCGACCGCGCCGGCTTCAACGCGATCGACGTGCACATGAGCGACATCCTCGCCGGTCGTGTCGACCTGAACGACTTCAAGGGCATGGTCGCTTGCGGCGGTTTCTCCTACGGTGACGTGCTGGGTGCCGGTGAAGGCTGGGCCAAGTCGGCGCTGTTCAACAGCCGCGCCCGCGACGCGTTCCAGGGCTTTTTCGAGCGCACCGACAGCTTCACCCTCGGCGTGTGCAACGGTTGCCAGATGATGTCCAACCTGCACGAGCTGATTCCGGGCAGCGAGTTCTGGCCGCACTTCGTGCGCAACCGCTCCGAGCAGTTCGAAGCGCGCGTGGCGATGGTCCAGGTGCAGGAGTCGAACTCGATCTTCCTGCAGGGCATGGCCGGTTCGCGCATGCCGATCGCCATTGCCCACGGCGAAGGCCATGCGGAATTCGAAAGCGAAGAAGCCTTGCTTGAAGCCGATCTGTCCGGTTGTGTGTCGCTGCGGTTTGTCGACAACCATGGCAAGGTCACCGAAACCTACCCGGCCAACCCGAACGGCTCGCCGCGCGGGATCACCGGCCTGACCAGCCGCGACGGCCGCGTCACGATCATGATGCCGCACCCGGAACGGGTGTTCCGCGCGGTGCAGAATTCGTGGCGTTCGGACGACTGGAACGAAGACGCGCCATGGATGCGCATGTTCCGCAACGCGCGCGTCTGGGTGAACTGAGGCGGTGTACAAGCTCTGCTTCTTCGTCCCGGCCAGCCATGTGGACGTGGTCAAAAGCGCAGTATTCGCCGCCGGTGGCGGACGGATCGGCGACTATGACCACTGCGCCTGGCAAGTGCTGGGCCTGGGCCAGTTTCGCCCGTTGGACGGCAGCCAGCCGTTCATTGGCGAAGTGGGGCAGGTCGAGCAGGTCGAAGAGTGGAAGGTTGAGCTGGTAGTGGCCGATGAGTTGATCCGCCCAGTGGTGGCGGCGCTGAAACAGAGCCATCCGTATGAAACACCGGCGTATGAAGTGTGGCGGTTGGAGGATTTTTGACCCCCTCGCGCTGAAATGAAAAACCCGCTGACTGATTCAGCGGGTTTTTTGTTGGCTGCGATTCTGTGTACATGAATCCCCGTGGTGAGGGAGCTTGCTCGCTCGCCATGGATTTTCAGGCAAGTCTTTAAGGCATAGCTTGGCTTCACAAGGGCGGTTTTTGACTTCTGAACCCTTCCTCCTCCCCGGTTGTCGACTAGTCTCTAAGCACTGCTTGATAGGCCTTGTGACGTCTTGTCGAATTTTTTGCCCGCGGGGGCGGGTGTTGCACCGTTGTCACTCGTCGACTTTTCAAACAGAACCCTGGAGCCTGCCCACTGATTCGAGAGGTGCCCCATGAGTCTGCTGCTGGAACCCTATACCCTTCGCCAACTGACCCTGCCCAATCGCATCGCGGTTTCGCCGATGTGCCAGTATTCGAGCGCCGATGGCTTGGCCAACGACTGGCATCTGGTACACCTCGGCAGTCGTGCCGTGGGCGGTGCCGGCCTGGTGTTCACCGAAGCCACCGCCGTCACGGCCGATGGCCGGATTACCGCCGAGGACCTCGGGTTGTGGAACGATGAACAGATCGAACCTTTGCAACGTATTACCCGTTTCATAACCGCCCAAGGCGCCGTGCCCGGAATCCAACTGGCCCACGCCGGGCGCAAGGCAAGCACCTGGCGGCCGTGGCTGGGCAAGCATGGCAGCGTCAAGCCGGAAGAGGGCGGCTGGGTTCCGGTCGGCCCTTCGCCGATTGCCTTCGATCCCCAGCACACCCAACCCAAGCAGCTCGATGAAGGACAGATCGCCGACGTCATCCAGGCATTCATCGACGCGGCCAAACGCGCCCTGACGGCAGGTTTCAAAGTCGTCGAGGTCCATGCGGCCCATGGCTACCTGCTGCACCAGTTCCTGTCGCCTTTGAGCAACCAGCGTCGGGATCAATACGGTGGGTCGTTCGAGAATCGTATCCGCCTGGTACTGCAAGTGACCGAAGCGGTCCGGGCCGTATGGCCGGAGGAGCTGCCGGTTTTTGTTCGGGTATCCGCCACCGACTGGGTGGAAGACGGCTGGAACCCCGATGAAACCGTGGAACTGGCGCGGCGATTCCGGGCGCTGGGAGTGGATTTGATTGATGTGTCGTCGGGCGGAACCGCTGCCAACGCGGAGATTCCCACCGGCCCGGGCTACCAGACGCGCTTCGCCGAGCGGGTGCGCAAGGAATCGGAAATCGCCACTGGCACGGTCGGCATGATTACCGAGCCGGCCCAGGCCGAACACATCTTGCGCACCTGTCAGGCCGACATCATCTTCCTTGCTCGCGAATTGTTGCGCGATCCGTATTGGGCGCTGCATGCCGATGATGACCTGGGCGGACGCAAGGCCACCTGGCCGGCGCAGTACCAGCGGGCGACGCATCGGGACCAGCCGATCCACGAGTCGGATTTGCGCGACTGAGCATCCGCTGAAAAAAAGCCCCGGTCTCATTGGCCGGGGCTTTTGTTTATCAGGGATACTTGCGCCGATCCGGCGCTGGCGGGAAGTACTGGTACAACCAGGTCTCGCTCAACGTCCGGTCCTTGGAGCGAATGAACAGGCGCATCTCCACCGGGTCCACGCGGTCGTCGGTCGGGTACCAGTCGAAGGTGATGCGGTAACCCTTGATTGCGTCCAGCACCAGCACATTGAAATCCTTGACCTCGCCGTGAGAGCAGGTGACCACCGGTTCGATGCCGGTACCCGGTGGCAACTGGTCGAGCCCACCGCCGGTGAAGTCCACCGCGAAGCGCCGTGCCCAGACGGTGGGATAGTGTTCGCCAGGAGCCCAGCCTTCGATGAAGCCGCCCATGCCCGAACGGGTGGCATCGACGCGGGCCAGGTCCGTGCTGACCGGTGGCAAGGCGCTCCAGTAGAGTTTGTAGCCGTAATTCAGCGAATCGCCGGCAGCGACCGGTTTTTTCGGCGTCCAGAACGCAACGATGTTATCCAGCGTCTCGCCGGTGGTAGGAATTTCCAGCAGGTCGATTGAGCCTTCGCCCCAAGCCGTCGTCGGTTCGACCCACAGGCTTGGCCGTTTGCTGTACCAGTCCACGGTGTCCTGGTAACTCTCGAAGTCATGATCGGTTTGCACCAGGCCGAAACCCTTCGGGTTGTTGTCGGCGAAGGCGTTGAACTGCAGGGTGGCGGGATTGTTCAGCGGGCGGCAGACCCACTCGCCGTTGCCGCGCCACATGGCCAGGCGGTCGGAGTCGTGGATCTGCGGGTGAATGGTGTCGCACATGCGTCGTTCGACGGTGCCGCAACTGAACATACTGGTCATCGGGGCGATACCCAGTTGCTCGATGGCGGTACGGGCGTTGACGTGCGCGTCGACGTCCATCACCACCCGGGTAGGCTGGCAGTCGATATCAAAGCGGTAGGCACCGGTGGCGCTCGGTGAGTCGAGCAGGGCATAGACCACGAAGCGGGTGCTGTTTTTGTCCGGCGTTTCGAACCAAAACTTGGTGAAATCCGGGAACTCCTCGCGTTTTTTCGCATAGGTGTCGATGGCCAGGCCGCGGGCGGACAAACCGTATTGGCCACTGGCATCGACGGCACGGAAATAGCTCGCCCCCAGGAATGAAACGATGTCGTGCCGGTCCAGCTCCGGTGCCTTGAACACCCGGAACCCTGCGAACCCGAGGTCGCCGGTAAGCTGCGAGGTATTGACCGTGGTCTTCTCGTAGTTGAACAGTTCCGGGCGAAAGTGCACCTCACGGGCCATACGGGTCTTCGGATCGACGCTATACATGCGAACCGGCTGCTTGAAGCCCATGCCGACGTGGAAAAATTGTGCGTCCAGTTGTCCGTCCAGCTCATTCCACAAAGAGTGGTTGGCGTCGTACCGGATGGCGTTGAACTGCAGCGGCGACATCTGGGCCAGGGTGGGTGGCAGGACTTGCTTGGTGTCTACATAGCGGCTCTCGGCCAGCCGCCGTGCCTGGTCCTTCAAACCGTTGAAATCGAAGGGACGGGCTTCGCCGTCGGCAGTCTGTTCGGCGGCCCAGGCGCGTGCGGCCATGAGCCCCGAGGCCGATAGCCCGGTGTAGGCGGCGAAGGCCATGGAAGCCTTGAGCAAATTCCTGCGGTGCATAGATACAACCTTAATCAAAGCAATCCCGAGCCGATCCTGGCAACAGAGATTGATAAAGGAGTTCGGACATGCCTTTGGCCAAACGCGACGAACGTAAGAACAGATACCTGAGAGCCGGATCGGTTCACCGAGGCGCAAAATCATAGGGGAAATAGGGGCTTGGAGAGATAGGAAAACGGGGTCAGGTCAAATTTTCTTACAGTTATTTCTTTTTTTGTGAGGATTTCGGGTTTTTTTGACTAATTACTCTAAAACTCTCTTTTCACCCAGGTAATCCTTCCTATTCTTGAACGTAACAGACCATGTAACCGGTTCAATGGGCGCTATTTGGGCAACTTGACGTAACGAAGGACAAGTCATGACGAAAATACAGGGCATTGCCCAAATGCTGGGACTCTTTCCGAGCCTGATCAACGCGCGCAGGAAACGCCGGCTCAGCCTGGAAGAGTTGAGATTGATCGAGCGTTACCGCGAGCTGTCGGAAAAAGACCGGATCGCCATGCGTTACCTGGTGGATGCGATGCGCAGTGTTTCGCGGTTTTGAAATACGGGCGCGCGCCAGTACCTCGCCGATACCGGCAGCAAGTGACGGGCGATCCGAACCGAGAAAACGTTGCAGTTGCTGCAACGTTTCAACGATCGCGAGGATGGCCTCATCAACAGCGTCCGGCCCGATAGCATTGGGAGTCCTGCACCGATCGACGAAGATCCTGGCAGGACGGACGCAGGGCAGGTACGAGCATAGGTGGCCAGCATTGTCTTGTGGTCAATGCTTGAACATCACATGCCGCACCACCGTGTAATCCTCCAACCCATACATCGACATGTCCTTGCCGTAGCCGGAACGTTTCTGGCCGCCATGGGGCATTTCGCTGACGAGCATGAAGTGGGTATTCACCCAGGTGCAGCCGTATTGCAGGCGCGCCGACAGGCGATGGGCGCGGCCGATGTCGGCGGTCCAGACCGATGAGGCCAGGCCGTAGTCCGAATCGTTGGCCCAGGCCAGCACTTGTGCTTCATCGAGGAATGGCGTGACGGACACCACCGGGCCGAACACTTCGCGGCGGACGATTTCGTCATCCTGTTGAGCATCGGCCAGCACCGTCGGTTCGAAGAAGAAGCCGTTGCCCTCTACCGCCTTGCCCCCGGTGACCAGGCGGATGTGCGGCTGGGCGATGGCGCGCTCGACGAAGCCGGCCACACGGTCACGGTGCTGGGCGGTGATCAACGGCCCCATCTCGGTATCGGGCTCGTTCTGCAGGCCGTACTTGATGCTGGCGACGGCGGCGCCGAGTTTTTCGACAAACTTGTCGTAGATGCCTTGCTGGGCATAGATGCGGCAGGCGGCCGTGCAGTCCTGGCCGGCGTTGTAGAAGCCGAAGGTGCGGATGCCTTCCACCGCGGCGTCGATGTCGGCATCGTCGAAAATGATCACCGGGGCCTTGCCGCCCAGTTCCATGTGCGTGCGCTTGACGCTCTCGGCGGTGCTGGAAATGATGTTCGAGCCGGTGGCGATGGAGCCGGTCAGGGAGACCATGCGGACTTTCGGGTGCGTGACGAGCGGCTGGCCGACGGTTTGCCCGCGACCGAAGACGACGTTGAGCACGCCTGCCGGGAAAATTTCCGACGCCAGTTCCGCCAGGCGCAATGCGGTCAGCGGCGTCTGTTCCGACGGCTTGAGCACCACGGTATTACCGGCGGCCAGGGCCGGGGCGATTTTCCAGGCGACCATCATCAACGGGTAGTTCCACGGGGCGATGGAAGCGATCACGCCCACCGGGTCGCGACGGATCATCGAGGTGTGCCCCGGTAGGTACTCGCCGCCCGCCGAGCCGTTCATGCAACGGCTGGCGCCGGCGAAGAAACGGAACACATCGGCGATCGCCGGAATTTCATCGTTCAGCGCGGCACTCAAGGGCTTGCCGCAGTTGTCCGATTCGAGCCTGGCCAGTTCCTCGCCGTTGGCCTCGATGGCATCGGCCAGCTTGAGCAGCAGCAGGGAGCGGTCCTTGGGCGGCACTTGCGACCAGGCATTGAAGGCGCTGTCGGCGGCGCGCACGGCGGCGTCGACCTGGGCCTCGCTGGCTTCACTGATTTCCACCAGGACCCGGCCCAGCGCCGGATTGAACACTGCCTGGCCAGGGCCGTCGCCGTTTACCAGATGGCCATTGATCAACAGTTTGGTTTGCATGTCCGTGTCCTCTTGAACGCTGTTGTTTTCC
>NZ_JBHFJB010000154.1:0-2886 GCF_057334555.1 Pseudomonas sp. AGC41 | reverse complement strand
CTCCCACATGGGATAGTTTTCATTGGGGCCTGGGTTACTTCCCACCGCTCCCCGCCACGCTCTCCCCACCGCGCGTCAGGTAATACGCGCCGAGTATCGGCAGCATCGTCACCAACATCACCAGCATCGCGACCACATTGGTCACTGGCACATCGCGAGGGCGGCTGAGCTGGTTGAGCAGCCAGAGCGGCAGCGTGCGCTCATGACCGGCGGTGAACGTGGTGACGATGATTTCATCGAACGACAAGGCAAACGCCAGCATCCCGCCGGCCAACAGCGCCGACCCCAGGTTCGGCAGGATGATGTAGCGAAAGGTCTGCCAGCCGTCGGCGCCCAGGTCCATCGACGCTTCGATCAGACTGTGGGAGGTGCGGCGCAGGCGGGCGATGACGTTGTTGTAAACGATCACCACGCAGAAGGTTGCATGGCCGACGATGATGGTGAACATGCCGGGTTCGATGCCCAGGGTCTTGAAGGTCGCCAACAGTGCGATGCCGGTGATGATCCCCGGTAACGCAATCGGCAGGATCAGCATCAGCGAGATACCCTGCTTGCCAAAAAAATCACGGCGGTACAGTGCCGCCGACGCGAGCGTGCCGAGCACCATGGCGATCAGGGTAGCGACGGCGGCGACCTGCAATGACAACTTGATCGCCTCCAGCACGTCCGGGCGCGAGAAGGCGACGCTGAACCACTTCAGGGTCAAGCGCTTGGGCGGGAAGCTGAACGCAGCGTCTTCGGTGTTGAAGGCATAAAGGAAAATGATCAGGATCGGGAAATGCAGGAACACCAGCCCGCCCCATGCCGCGATCCGCAAGCCCCACGAAGCCTTGGAGTCAGAGTGCATCGAAAGCCCCCAGTCGCTTGACGACAGACAGATAGATGGCGATCAGCACGATGGGCACCAGCGTGAACGCCGCGGCCATGGGCATGTTGCCGATGGCGCCTTGCTGGGCGTAGACCATGCTGCCAACGAAGTAGCCCGGCGGGCCCACCAGCTGGGGCACGATGAAATCCCCCAGGGTCAGCGAAAAGGTGAAGATCGAGCCAGCGGCGATGCCCGGGATCGACAGCGGCAGGATTACCTGCATGAAGGTCTGGCGTGGCCTGGCGCCGAGGTCCGCCGAAGCTTGCAACAGCGATGGCGGCAGCCGTTCCAGGGAGGCCTGGATCGGCAGGATCATGAACGGCAGCCAGATGTAGACGAACACCAGGAAGCGCCCCAGGTGCGAGGTCGACAGCGTGCTGCCACCGACGCCGGGAATGCCCAGCACGAACTGCAACACCGGCCCCAGTCCCAGGTGCTGGATGAACCACTGCGCCACGCCGCCCTTGGCCAGCAACAACGTCCAGGCGTAGGCCTTGACGATATAACTGGCCCACATTGGCAGCATCACCGCGATGTAGAAAAACGCTTTGGTCTTGCCACTGGTATAGCGCGCCATGTAGTAGGCGATCGGGAAGGCGACGATGGCGCTGGCGATGGACACCGCGATCGCCATGGTCAATGTGCGCGCAATGATGTCGAAATTCGACGGCTGGAACAGCGCCGCAAAATTGGCCAGGGTCAGGTCCGGCGTGACCGCCATGGTGAAGTCGTCGAAGGTATAGAAACCCTGCCACAGGAGAGTCAGCAGCGAGCCCAGGTAGATCGCGCCGAACCAGATCAGCGGTGGCACCAGCAACAGCGACAGGTACAGGTTGGGTCGCCGGTACAGCAGGTTCGAAAAGCGTCGCAACGGCGAATCGTGCGTCACGGTTTCAGTCATGGCCAGGGTGCTCATCTCAAACCTCACCGCCGGCAGTGTCATGCAGGGCGACCATTGCCTCGCGGGCCCAGCGTACGGCGAGGTGCTGGCCGGTCTGGTGCTGGGCGCCGCTGTCGTTCCATCGGCTGTTGGCCTGGCTGAGACTCAAAGTCTGGCCGTTTTCCAGCTTCAACTCGTAGCGCGTGGCACTGCCCTGGTACTGGATGTCGTGAAGCAGACCGCTGACTTCGATTTCATCGCCGGCCAGCGGACCTTCGGCAAAGCGCACATGTTCCGGGCGGATCGAGAACGGCTGTGGATAACCGCTCAGTTGCCCGGCCAGCTCACCGCGAATAACGTTGGAAGTGCCGACGAATTCGGCGACGAAGGTGGTGGCCGGCTTCATGTACAGGTTGCGCGGGGTATCGACCTGTTCGATCCGACCCTTGTTGAACACCGCCACGCGATCGGACATCGACAGTGCCTCGGTCTGATCGTGGGTAACGAAGATGAAGGTGATACCCAACTGGCGTTGCAGTTTTTTCAACTCGCTTTGCATCTGTTCGCGCAACTTCAGGTCGAGCGCGCCCAAGGGCTCATCCAGCAGCAACACACGCGGGCGATTGACCAGCGCGCGGGCCAGGGCAACGCGCTGGCGCTGGCCGCCGGACAGTTGCACCGGCTTGCGTTCGCCATAGCCGCCCAGGTCAACCATCTCCAGTGCCTCGTCGGCGCGCTTGATGCGCTCGGCCTTGGCGACGCCTTTGACTTTCAGGCCGTAGGCGACGTTGTCGCGCACGTTCATGTGTGGGAACAGGGCGTAGTCCTGGAAGACCGTGTTGACGTCTCGCTGATACGGCGCGAGCCCGACGGCTTCCTCTCCGTGGATGCGAATCGAACCGGCGCTGGGCTGCTCGAACCCGGCGATCAGCCGCAGGCAAGTGGTCTTGCCCGAGCCGGACGGGCCGAGCATGGAAAAGAACTCGCCGTCCTGGATGTCGATGGAGACCCGATCAACGGCCTTCACCTCGCCGAACTGACGGGAAACATGGGTGAACTGGACTGCAAGCGTCATGGTGCGGGGCTCCAGAAAGCGGGGCGGGTATGAAATCGCAACAGTTGGAACGCGGTCCCGTGG
>NZ_JBHFJB010000153.1:123416-124983 GCF_057334555.1 Pseudomonas sp. AGC41 | reverse complement strand
CCCCCCCCCCCCCCCCCCCCCCACCGGTCTCATTGAAGCTTCAGACCTGTTCAATACCGACATCCCCCCTAGGAGCAAATCCTACAGAGGGATTACAATCGCCACCCCGCCTGAACGGCTGACCCGCCCCGCCATGTCAACCTGCTCCGTACACCCTCTGCCCTACCGCGCCAACCCCGCCGAGTACTTCGCGGCGATTCGTCATGCCCCCGGCAGCGTGCTGCTCGACAGTGGCCGGCCGAGCGCCGAGCGCGGGCGTTATGACTTGCTCAGCGCCTGGCCACTGGAGCAACTGGCGGTATCGCCGGACGAAAGTGGCAGCACTTTCCTGCAACGTCTTCGGATACAGCTGACGCAACTGGGCCACGCCGAGTTGCCAGCCACGGTGCAATTGCCCTTCGCCGGTGGCCTGATCGGTTATTTGAGTTATGACTTCGGCCGACGCCTCGAAGCCCTGCCGTCCTGCGCCGAGGACGATCTGCAACTGCCGGACGCGCGTTTTGGCGTGTACGACTGGGCACTGGTCACCGATCACCAGACTCGCACAAGCCAATTGGTCTTCCATCCCCATTGCGGCGAAAACCAACGCCAACGCTTGATCGAGCTGTTCAGTCAGTCAACTGCGGCGCCCGTCACCTCGTTCAATCTGAACGGCCCGATGGCGCCCGATCTCGACGCCGAAGCCTATCGACAGGCGTTCGAGCGTATCCAGGCGTATATCCAGGCCGGCGATTGTTATCAGGTCAACTTTGCCCAACGCTTTCGCGCGCCGTGCCAAGGCGATGCGTGGGCCGCTTACCAGGCGCTGCGGGCGGCTTGCCCGACGCCGTTTTCCGGCTTCCAGAGCCTGCCGGGGGGCGGTGCGGTGCTGAGCCTGTCGCCCGAACGCTTCGTCCAGGTCAGTGAAGGTCACGTCGAAACCCGTCCGATCAAGGGCACCCGCCCTCGCGGCACGACGCCCGAAGACGACGCAGCCCACGCCGCCGAGTTGCTGGCCAGCCCCAAGGACCGCGCCGAGAACCTGATGATTGTCGACCTCCTGCGCAACGACCTGGGCCGCACCTGCCGCATCGGCTCGGTGCGGGTGCCGGAATTGTTCAGCCTGGAAAGCTACCCGAACGTCCATCACCTGGTCAGCAGCGTGACTGGCGAACTGGCGGACGACAAGGACGCCCTGGACCTGATCGCCGACAGCTTTCCTGGCGGCTCGATCACCGGCGCGCCGAAGATCCGTGCCATGCAGATTATTGACGAGCTCGAACCGACCCGACGCGGGCTGTATTGCGGCTCGTTGCTGTACCTCGATGTGCGCGGGGAGATGGACAGCTCCATCGCCATCCGCAGCTTGCTGGTCAAGGACGGGCAGGTATGTTGCTGGGGTGGCGGCGGGATCGTCGCGGACTCGGATTGGCAGGCGGAGTATCAGGAGTCGATGACCAAGGTGAGGGTCTTGCTGCAAACCTTGCAGAATCTCTGAACAAGGTCCAAGACCTGACACAGGACCTTGTGGGAGCGAGCCTGCTCGCGAAAGCAGTGGTTCAGCCAACATTGATGGCGACTGAGATAC
>NZ_JBHFJB010000153.1:101763-123396 GCF_057334555.1 Pseudomonas sp. AGC41 | reverse complement strand
CGCTCCCACATTGAGGTTGGGTTTACAGGCTCAGGGGGCGGTTCGAGGCCTTGATGAACTCCTGCTTCAACTCGGCAAACGTATGCACTGCCGGAAACTGCGGGAATTCACGAATCACGTTTTCCGGCGCATGGAACAGGATCCCGGCATCGGCTTCGCCCAGCATCGTCGTGTCGTTGTACGAGTCCCCGGCGGCAATCACTCGGTAGTACAAACTCTTGAAGGCCAGGACCGACTGGCGCTTCGGATCCTTCTGACGCAATTGATAGCCGGTCACCCGTCCGCTGTCGTCGGTAACCAGACGATGGCAGAGCAGCGTCGGGAAGCCCAGCTGACGCATTAGCGGCTGGGAAAATTCGTAGAACGTGTCGGAAAGAATCACCACCTGGAAGCGCTCGCGCAGCCAGTCGACGAACTCGATAGCGCCGTCCAGCGGCTTGAGCGTGGCGATGACTTCCTGGATGTCGGAGAGCTTGAGGCCATGCTCATCAAGGATGCGCAACCGTTGCTTCATCAGCACGTCGTAGTCGGGAATGTCCCGAGTGGTTGCCCTGAGGGAGTCAATCCCGGTTTTTTCAGCGAAGGCGATCCAGATCTCCGGGACCAGCACACCTTCCAGGTCGAGACAGGCAATTTCCACAAGACACTCCCATTTTTTGATGTTTATCGGTTGAGCGAACAAAAGGACTGCCGACTCTAGCCATTCGCCGAAGCCCGCGCAACGCACAGGAGCGCGCCAGCCCCGGCAGCTTTTGTTACCATCAGCCCCATATAGAGCGCCCAGCGCCACCGACCTGTAGGAAACCGCCCTGATGAGCCCATCGTTTGATGTCGTGGAACTCGCCACGACCTATGCCAACAAGTCCCCGCAGGACATCCTCAAGCTGGCCTTCGCCGAATTCGGTGACGACCTGTGGATATCCTTCAGTGGCGCTGAAGACGTCGTACTGGTGGACATGGCCTGGAAGCTGAACAAGAACGTCAAGGTGTTCAGCCTCGACACCGGTCGCCTGCACCCGGAAACCTATCGTTTCATTGAACAGGTGCGCGAGCATTACAAGATCGATATCGAACTGATTTCGCCCGACCATACGAAACTGGACCCTTTCGTGAAGGAAAAAGGCCTGTTCAGCTTCTACAAGGACGGTCACGGTGAATGCTGTGGCATCCGCAAGATCGAGCCGTTGCGCCGCAAACTGACCGATGTTCGCGCTTGGGCTACCGGTCAGCGCCGCGACCAGAGCCCGGGTACCCGCAGCCAGGTGGCCGTGCTGGAAATCGACACGGCGTTCTCCACGCCGGAGCGCACGCTGTACAAATTCAACCCGTTGTCGCAGATGACCAGCGAGGAAGTCTGGGGTTATATCCGCATGCTGGAACTGCCTTATAACAGCCTGCATGAGCGCGGTTTCATCAGCATCGGTTGCGAGCCCTGCACCCGCCCTGTCCTGCCGAACCAGCACGAGCGCGAAGGCCGCTGGTGGTGGGAAGAAGCCACGCAAAAAGAATGCGGGCTGCACGCTGGCAATATCATCGCCAAATCCAAGACCGTCTGATCCTCTCCGCAGTTATGTACACAAAAATGTCACCTCAGGTGGCATTTTTGGGTGCACCTCTACTTTTGATGCCCCTAAAAGGCATATCCTGGTATTTGCCGCCATCACCATCCTGTTGTGCGGTGCACAGTTCCGGATCAATGGCCAGGTCATCGCCTCGATCCCCAACACCTTTTTCCTAGTGCTCGGTTGCCTGGCGTTCCTGATCGTCACCGTGGCGGTGAACATCATGGCCAACTTCGTCGCTCCGGCCTTCGTCCTCAGCAACCTGGCGCCCCTGCGGGCGGTAGCAGCGTTCATTCCAGCGGCGCTGATCGCGATTGTCCTGGCGCTGGTGCCCGGTTTCGACAGTATTTCTCCGTTCTCCTGGCTGATTGGCGCTTCGATTGCAGGGCTGCTGTACCTGATCGTTGCCAAGCGCGAGGGGCATTACGAGGACGTCAGCGGTGAGTCCATTGCCGTGGATAACGTCAGCCATTGATTGTTCGAACGGCCCGGGGATTCGGGCCATTTACCGTTACGCTGGAAAAAGGACCACTCATGCGAATTCTCATCGTCAACGTCAACACCACCGAATCCATCACTCAGGCCATCGCGCGCCAGGCCCAGGCCGTTGCCGCGCCGGGCACCGAAATCATCGGGCTGACGCCGTATTTCGGCGCGGACTCGATCGAAGGCAATTTTGAAAGCTACCTGGCCGCCATCGCCGTGATGGACCGGGTGATGTCCTACGATCAGCCGTTCGACGCGGTGATCCAGGCGGGCTACGGCGAACACGGTCGGGAAGGCCTGCAGGAGTTACTGAATGTGCCGGTGGTGGACATCACCGACGCCGGCGCCAGCACGGCCATGTTTCTTGGCCATGCCTACTCGGTCGTCACCACCCTGGACCGCACGGTGCCGCTGATCGAAGACCGGCTCAAGCTTTCCGGCCTGTTCGACCGCTGTGCCTCAGTTCGGGCCAGTGGCCTGGCGGTGCTGGAACTTGAGCAAGACCCGCAGCGGGCGGTTGAAGCCATCGTCCATCAGGCGGAACTCGCCGTCAGCCAGAACAAGGCCGAAGTGATCTGCCTGGGTTGCGGCGGCATGGCCGGGCTGGATGAGCAGATTCGTCAACGCACCGGAGTGCCAGTGGTCGATGGCGTGACGGCGGCGGTGACGATTGCCGAGTCGCTCGTGCGGCTGGGGTTGTCCACGTCGAAAGTGCGCACTTATGCGACGCCGCGACCGAAGACCATCATTGGCTGGCCAGGGCGGTTTGGGCGGTGAGTCTGCAGCTCTAGACCGCATTGCCCCTTTCGCGAGCAGGCTCGCTCCCACAGGGGTTCTATGTGAACCGTGAATTCTACGGCTGTCGCGGATCCAATGTGGGAGCGAGCCTGCTCGCGAATGAGGGCGACTCGACTTCCAGCCAGGCTCAAACAGCACTGAACCGCCGCGCCAGCCCCTGCTCGGCAAACTGCTCGATGATGAAATCGACAAACGCGCGGGTCTTGCCCGGCAACAATTTGTGCTCGGCGTAATAGATCGAGATATTGCCGTCGTCGACGCACCAGTCCGGCAGCACTCGCTGCAATGCGCCGCTGTCCAGGAACGGCACGGCAAACGGCATGCTCACCAGGGCAATGCCCAGCCCCTGGGCCGCGGTGATGCAGGCAGCTTCAGAGTCACTCATTGTCATTTGCGCCTTGAGCATCAGGGGCGCGTGTTCGCGGTGGCGGCTGGTCAGTTGCCAGGAACGGATACGCCCGGTCTGCGGTGAGCGGATCAGGATCCCCTGATGTTGCGCCAGATCCTGCGGCTCAAAGACGGCGGCATGGTTTTGCAGGTACTGTCCGGACGCAACCAGCACCCGATGAGCCACCGTCAATTTACGCGCCACGACGCCTTGGGGTAACTCGAACCCACCGCCGATGGCTGCATCGAAGCCCTGGCCGATCAGGTCGACCTGACGATTATCGAAATGCCAGTCCGGGTTGATGGCCGGGTATCGGCGCAAAAACGCCCCGAGCAACGGCACGATATACAACCGGCCAAACGCCGTGCCCATGCTCACCTTCAGCGTGCCGGCAGGCTGCCCGCCGGCGCTGGCCAGGTTGGCGACGGCGTTCTGGATCGTATTGAAGCTGCTGCCCACTTCCCGCAGGAACAGTTGGCCGGCCTCGGTCAAGGTCAGGCTGCGGGTGCTGCGCTGGAACAGCCGCACGCCCAGTCGCCCTTCAAGCTTGGCGACGCTTTTGCCTACCGCCGCTGGCGTCAGGCTCAAGCGGCGTGCGGCCTCGGCGAAGCTGCCGACCTCGGCACTGCGAACAAAACATTCGATACTGCTGAAGCTCTCCATGGCGCCCACTCTAAACTTATGGTTTACACAGACTATATCAATGAAGGTCTACACAGCCGATGGCCTAGTCTAGATACTCGCCTCATCAACCGCGGCATCTCGCCCCGGCACCTTTGGAGAAGACCAGCATGAGCACGCAAACATTGAGCGGTAAAGTCGCCTTGGTCCAAGGCGGTTCCCGCGGCATCGGCGCCGCCATCGTCAAACGCCTTGCAGCAGAGGGCGCCGCCGTAGCCTTCACCTACGTCAGCTCTGGCGCCAAGTCTGAAGAATTGCAGAACAACATCACCGCAGCCGGCGGCAAAGCCCTGGCGATCAAGGCCGACAGCGCCGATGCCGAGGCCATCCGCAATGCCGTCCAGGCCACCGTGGACGCCTTTGGTCGATTGGACATCCTGGTCAACAACGCGGGCATCCTGGCGTTGGCGCCGCTGGAAGAATTCAAGCTGGAAGATTTCGACCAGACCCTGGCCATCAACGTGCGCAGCGTATTTGTCGCCACCCAGGCAGCCGCACGGCATATGGGCGAAGGCGGCCGGGTCGTCACCATCGGCAGCACCAATGCCGACCGGGTGCCTTTCGCTGGCGGCGCCACGTACGCCATGAGCAAATCCGCGCTGGTGGGCCTGACCAAAGGCCTGGCTCGCGACCTGGGTCCACGCGGCATCACCGTCAACAATGTTCAACCCGGCCCGGTGGACACTGACATGAACCCGGCGGATAGCGACTTCGCCTCCAGCCTGATGGAGCTCATGGCAGTAGGCCGTTATGGCACGGTGGAAGAAATCGCCAGCTTCGTCGCCTACCTCGCGGGTCCGGAAGCGGCCTATATCACCGGGGCTAGCCTGACAATCGACGGTGGTTTCGGCGCCTGACCCACGTCGCGCGGGAGCCTGCTCCCGCTGGGCTGCTCCGACGCTTTCGGGCGCAGCAGCCCTTTTTTCAGGCCCACTCCAGTTCCGGCAAACCGCACAGGCTTGGCTGGAACAGCTTGAGCGAACGGATAATGGCGTCGGCATGGCTGTACTTTTCGTCGGCCATGGCCGAGTCGGGAATCGCAATAGCCGTCATGCCTGCCGCCTTCGCCGCCGTCACACCAAACGGGGAATCCTCGAAGACCAGGCAATCCGCCGGCGCGACACCCAGGCGCCGGGCGGCGGTGAGGAAGATATCCGGGGCTGGTTTCGCCGCCCCGACTTCCGGGTCATCCGCGGTAACGATGCAGTCGAACAGCGCAAACCAGTCCCGATGCAGCGTGGTTTTCAACTCGAACGACTGACGCGACGAACTGGTCCCCACCGCAATCGGCACGTCATGGGCTTTGAGATGCCGTACCAATTCCTCCGCGCCGGGCATCGCCAGGGCGTGGGGGAAACGTTCGCGCATGAGCGGTTCACGGATCACCAGAAATTCCTCCGGGGTGATCGGCAGCTCAAGCGCCTGCACCACGTAGCGCGCCAGGTCCCCGGCGCCGCGCCCGATGATGTTCTGCTTGACGCTCCAGTCGAACGTGCGCCCGTAGCGCTCCGCGATGATGGAGGTGACCTCGGTGTAGATACCTTCGGTGTCCAGCAGCAGGCCATCCATATCAAAAATCACAGCCTTGATCGGTCCAAACTTTTTCAGCGGTGCATTCATCGCATCTGATCCGTTATCAACACAACATTCCAGGGATGGCTCAGGTGCGGCCAGCGCAGCGTGTTCGCCTTAAAGGATTCAGCAGAATAACGAGCCGTGCTTGGCGCAGGCAATGGGAAATTTTCAAGGGGTGGCGAGGGGTCGGCCGCGCCTTGGCCGGGCGGCAGTTGACTACGTTTCAGGGGCGCTTTGCGCCCAGCGGGAGCAAGCTCCCTCGCCACGAACAGATTGGATGACCAGCAGCGGGCTACGCGTCAGCCGCCGGAGCCGCCTGAACCGGAGCCCGATCCGCCGCCGCTGGAGCTACCACCGCTACTGCTGCTGCTACCGGTTCCACTACTTGAGCCGGAAGAACCGCCGCCCATCGTGCTGCCACCGCTGGTGGAACCACTTCCGGTTCCCGGGCTGGTGCTGCTGCCGCTGGCGTCGCCGCCATTGCCGCCGCCCACGGAACCAGGTGGCAGGGCGTTACCGGTTTTCTCGGTGGTGGAGCCGGCGTCCATCTGGGTAGAGGGCGGCATTCCTCCCTTGTCCACGGGCGCGCTGTCGGATTGGGCGAAAGCCGCCAACGAGCTGGCCGACAGAATTCCGGCGAACGCCAGCGCGGTCATGTTTAGCTTCATCATGGTAAGTCTCCTTTTCAGATAGCTACCTGATGTGTGGCAACCATCGCTGACCAATGGTGCCGAGAAACAGACGGACGGAACTGACCGTCAGCTGGGCTTGCCGGATGCATCGTCACCGGCGATGTCGGGATCGTCCGGCGCCGCCTCGACGTCTTGATCGTCGCTTGGCACCGGCTCGACTCCAGCATCGTCATCGGGTGGACGCTGATCGCGGCTCAATGAGTCGGTTGGCGAAGGCAACGGATATTCCGGGGTTTCATCGTCGTCGGAAACAGGCGAGTCGGCAGTCATAACAATCTCCTGGTCGTGCAGTTTGGGATGGATGACTCAATCGTAGGATTCGTCCTCAAGCTCAGCCTCTTCATCCTCGATCAAGGGCACCTGGGCGTCATCCATCAGGGAACCGGGATCTTCATTGCCCGGGTCGTTGACGCCTGGATCATTGATGAACGGGACGCCCGAGGGGCCTTTTTCTTCCTTGCCTTCGGTTTCCGGAGTCATGGCATACCTCACAATGCAAGTGGATGTATCAATTCGAGGCAATGGCGAGGTAAACGTTCCGGGAAATAACCAATATGAAAAAACCCGGCGCGGGGCCGGGTTTTTTCATTCATGCATTCGCTCAGCGATGCTTTCTCTTGTGCTTGTGTTTCTTGCCCTTCGAATGGCCATCGTTGTCGTTGGACAGGTTGCTGCCCAAGGCGCCGCCCGCCGCCCCACCGACGCCCGCGCCGATGGTGGAACCGGTGGAACCGCCCAAGCGGTTGCCCACAATCGAGCCGCCGGCCGATCCCAGGCCACCACCGATGGCCGCTTCCGTACGGCTGCCCTTGCGAGCCCCGACCGCACTGCCGGCTGCGCCGCCGACACCGGCGCCAATCGCGGCGCCTGTGCTGCCGCCCATCTGCTGGCCGACCACGTTCCCCAGGACACCGCCCAAGCCACCGCCAACCGCAGCGGTACCGTCGCCAGCGGCCATCGCGCCCTGAGCGACCACAAGCCCAAGCACCAAGGTGGACAAAGTCAAACGCATGATAAAAACCTCAAGAATGCCGCATCGGGGAGAGATGGCCGGTGCGCGCTGGCGCGAGTGTACGCCAAAGCGTGTCAGCCATGACGGTTCGACAACAAACGCAGGGGTAGTTTTATGACAGGCAAAAAAAAGCCCGCTGGGGAAACGGGCAGGTACTGCTTTCTAACGGATGAGCTCAGACTACGCGCCGGCTTGTGAAAGAAACGTGAAAGAAAACGTCAGTCGAAAAAAGATAAAAAAATATTTATACAAACGCCGAATTCCCAGTGGCGAGGGAGCTTGCTCCCGCTGGATTGCACCGCAATCCCATCGCGCCCGAGCGCGAGCATGCCCCTTGGCCACAGCGGTTATTTACTGATCGGGACCTTGGGCAAGAACTTGGCCTTCTCGCCCCGCGGCACCTTGGCCACCTTGGTCCTGATGGACTTGATTGGCTCGTCGCCAAAATCCGACCGATAGGCCGATTGCCCACACTGCAGCCCTTCATTGATCGGATACGCGGCTCCGTTCTCCTCGCTGTACGGTGCTCCCATCGCATTTTTCCCCTCTCATCGAGGCCGATACCGGCAACAACCGATTGCCTGGGAAATACCGACCTTCGATTTGAGACTAGTCGGTCATCAACAGACCAATGATTCAAGAGACCGTCTCGCCGACGAACGGGTAAGCGTTGTTTCAAAACCGAAACAACTCAGTCCGAGCCCAACAGCGTCTGGTTTAAAACCCGGGAAACCTGATCGGCGGAGTAAGGCTTGGACAAAAACGCGAAACCTTCATGCCCGCTCTGGGCCAGCTCCTCGCTGTAGCCGGAGGTCAGTACCACCGGCAGATCCTTGCGGCGCTGGCGCAGTTGTCTGGCAAGGGCAATGCCACTGATGCCCGGCATGACCACATCGGAAAATATCGCGTCGAACGCCATCGCATCCGGGCCGACCATTTCCAGCGCCTGCTCGGCATTGGTCGCCCAGGCCGTTTCGTAGCCCAGGTCTTGCAGGATCTGGTTGGCAAAGCGCCCTACCTCCAGATTGTCCTCCACGACCAATACCCGGCGCCGGCCTTTTTCCAGCACCAGCAGAGAGCTTTCCTCTCCCTCGGGTTCATGCTGCTCCTCGGGCTCCACCTCCGGAAGATACAAGGTGAATACGCTGCCCTTTCCGACCACGGTCGAGACATCTACATTGCCACCGGACTGTTTTGCGAAACCGAACACCTGGGACAATCCCAACCCCGTTCCCTTGCCCACTTCCTTGGTGGTGAAGAACGGTTCGAAGATGTGTTCAAGTGCCTCCGGGGCAATACCCGTGCCGGTGTCCTCCAGGGCAATCGCGGCAAATGCCTGCCCTGCCCCGGAATGGCCGCGGATGGGCGGCATGCCTGCACCGCAATTGAGTCGTAGCCACAGTGTTCCCTGGCCGTTCATCGCGTCCCGGGCGTTCAGGGCCATGTTGATCAACGCCGTTTCGAACTGGCTCAGGTCGGCGCGGATGTAACAGGGCTGCTCGCACAGTTCGACCTTGACGTGAATACGCGCCCCGGTCACGGTCTCCAGCATGTCGCCGAGGCTCTGTACTTGCTTGCGCACGTCAATGATTTCCGGCGTCAACGGCTGGCGCCGGGCAAACGCCAGCAACTGGCTGGTCAGCTTGGAGGCCCGGTCTACCGTCTCGGAAACGGCGGTCATGTAGCGTTGCCGGCGTTCGTCGGACAGGTTGGGCATGCGCAGGAAGTCCACAGAGGAGCGGATGATTGTCAGCAGATTGTTGAAATCGTGGGCCACGCCGCCGGTGAGCTGGCCGATGGCTTCGAGTTTCTGCGACTGGTGCAGCGCCGCTTCGGTCTGCCTCAATCGTGTGGTGCGCTCCTCGACCCGTTGCTCCAGCGTTGCGTTCAGCTCGGCCAGGGCAGCGAGGCCTTCACGCACGGCCGCGTCCGCTCGAGCACGTTCGATGTGCGCCCAGGATCGCTCGGTGACCTCCAGCAGCAGCGCCAAGTCGTTGGACGACCAGATCCGGGGCGTTTTATCGTGGATGGCCATCAGGGCGGTCAACCGTCCATTCTTGATCAACGGAACACAAATGGTCGCCGCAATACCGATCGACTGGAACGCTGCCGCCTCCTCCGGTGCCAGCTCCGCCAGGTTGTCATTGATCACCAGCGGCTTGCCGGCCCCCAGGTTGGCGACCGCCAGCCGACCGAAATCCGCCAATCGGTAATGTCCGACGATACTCGGCGACCCGGCCCGGGCCCAGTCGCCGCGAATCGTAAAGCCGTCCTCGTCTTCGTCCATGTCTGCGTATGCGCAGTTGGACAGGTTGAGGTGCGCCGCCAGGATCCGGGCGGTGGTCGCCATGATCGCCTGTGGATCGGTGGCATTCGCCACGGCGCTGCCGATTGCATCAAGCACCGCCAGGCGCTGGGTCATGAATACGGTCGCAGTGGTCTCGGTGACCGTATCGAGCATGCCCACCACTTTGCCGAACTGGTCGCGGATAGGGCTGTAGCAGAAGGTGAAATAGGCCTGTTCAGGACCACCACCGCGCTCGATCACCAGGGGAAAGTTTTCGATAAACGTCGCCTGCCCATCGAAAGCCGCGCGTACGATGGGGCCAATCTCGCTCCAGGCCTCCCTCCAGACCTCATTGAACGGCCGCCCCAGCGCCTCGGGTTTGCTGCCGAGAATGGGCATGAACGCATCGTTGTACAACGTGATCAAGTCCGGCCCCCAGACGATGGCCTGGGGAAAATGCGAAGCCAGGCTCAGCGCCACGGTTGTCTTCAGCACATCGGGCCATTGCGCGGGCGGCCCGAGTGGCGTGCTGTCCCAGTCATGGCGGCGGACCCGTTCAGCCATTTCTCCGTAGCTCTGGAGCCAATCTGTCATTGCCTTCGATCCTTGCTCAACCGCCGATCCCAACGAGGGGGGAAACGCTTGTGACCCCAAGCTGAGCCGTATTATCCCGCGTCACGTAAGAATGCGCGATTGGATTGTAGGATGGGTCGGGCTGAAATGGACCGGACACTCGGCAGAATGGGATCGGCTTAGATTCCCCAGCTGACGGCGCCGCCTGGATCAGCACCTTCACCGGTAAAAAAGCCCGCCCCCTCAATGTGGTAGACCCTCGGTTCTTCAGAAAAGTATTCCTCCAAGCCCAGCATGAACACTCGATGGTCTTCACTCTCTTCGAAACCCGGTGTGTGATGCTCAAGCGATTGCCATCGCACGATCAGGTTGAATTGCTCGGGGGTTTCAATCCCTTGCGCCAGCAAATGGCCGCCGTAGCCCTTTGCTCGGGTGAGCAAAGGGGCGACCTCGGCAAATGCTCGCCTGAACATTTCAATGCGTTCTTTGTGAACCGGGAGCAGAGCGATCTCGTAAATCATGGCGTTCCTCGAAAATGATTCAAGCGGTTGAAAGAGCGCATTACGCGATGAGCGACGGCTCGACTGCGATCGCGATTTTTCCTCGAAGGCCATTGTTTGGACTCTCCAGCCGGGCATGGGCGAGCCCGATGTCGGCCAGCGAATAGACGGCGCCGACATGTGGCCGCAGCAGACCGCGCGCTACCAACGCGCTCAACTCATCGAGTTTGCCGCGGTTCTGTCTGGTGAAAACGAAGTGATAACTCGCGTTCTTGCCCCAGGCCTGAACGACGTTCTGTGGCTGTGAAATGTCGACGATCGTGACGACGCGGCCAAGTTGTGCGAGCACGTCAGGGCTGCGTGACAATGTGTTGCCGCCGATGGTGTCAAACACGACATCCACACCGCGGCCACCCGTTTCTCGCATGACGGCTTCGACATAATCCTGTTTTTCGTAGTCGATGATCACATCGGCGCCCATGCTGCGTGCGAACTCGGCGTTTGCCTCGCGCACGGTGGTGAACACCTGTGCTCCCATGGCTTTCGCCAACTGGATCGCAACATGGCCGACGCCTCCCGCGCCGCCGTGTATCAGAATGCTTTCCCCCACTCTGAGCGCCGCACGCACGACCAATGCTTCCCATACCGTCCCGCCCACCAGGGTCAGGCTCGCCGCCTCAAGATGGCTCAGCGAGGCTGGCTTCTTCCCGATGATGCTTTCGGCAGCGACGTGGTACTCGGCATAACTGCCTGGCCCGTCGAATATCTGTGGGGTGTACCAGACTTCATCACCCGGAGCGAAGGTGGTCACCCCCGGCCCCACTTCTTCGACAACGCCCGATACATCGTGGCCGGTAATGGCCGGCAGTTGGACCAGGTCGGGATAGTCGCCGCGTCGAACCTGGTAATCCAACGGATTGATGGAGGTTGCATGTACCCGGACCAGGACCTGTCCTGTCTGCGGCACAGGCTTGGGCACATCGCGAAGCTCGAACGAACCCGACCCGCCAAATGACTTGAGTACCATCGCTTTCATTGCAAAATCCTCGTATCGATAAAAAGGGATATCGAGATATCTCGATATGTTACGGCAAAAAATTTACAGTTCTGTCCCTATGATCTCCGCAAGCGCGCTGATGGCTGCTTCATTGCGCTTGTAGTAAGTCCACTGACCGATGCGCCTGACTTCGACCAACCCCACTCGTTGCAGCGTCGCAAGATAACCGGACACCGTAGACTGCGACAGTCCGATACCTTCTTGAATACTGCTGACGCAGACTCCCACCGTATGAACGTCACCTTCATCCTGCGGAGGGAAGTTCTTTGCGGGATCCTTCAGACCTTTCAGGATCTGAAGGCGTGTAGGGTTCGAGAGCGCTTTGAATATTTCGATCAATTCCATGACGCCGAGGATATCGAGATTTTTAGATATGTCAATACGCAACTTCAAGCTTTTCGTCCGAGCCCATCCGACTCACACCACACTCGCCCGATGCAGGCTGCTCATATGTCCGATGCCCGCCTCCTGCAAACGGCTCACCAGATCCTCCCGCGCCGCTCGCCCACCGGAACGCACGTACTCCAACTCCGCCGCAGTGATCAACACCACCGGCACCAATCTGACCGGCGACAAGGGCATGTCCTCCACTCGGGTAGAGAAGTCCGGCTCCGGGGCTCCCAGCAGAACCCCAGTGCAATCATCATCCGTTACGAAGAGCTTGGGCAGTTGCTCGCTCATGTGGTGCGATTGGCTGAACCCGGGAATCTCAAGGGACAGTGCCCCGTACTGGTCAAGCTGGTGGGTGATGCCGCCAGCGTCGGCGACCGTCCTGGCAACATGCTCCACAAGTTCGAACGCCCAGCTGCGCTTGAAAGGATCGACTTCACCCACCGGGCCATAGGCGTGCTCGGGTATATCCGCAGTTTCGACGAACAGCTCCATTTCGAAACCGTTGCCCATTCCTTCCGTGTCATCGAACGGATCCGACAGCCCTTCCGTGGCGAGAATGATTGTGTCGCCACGGCGAACCACGCGGTAGGCCTGGCGGGTGGAGGGCCAATAAGGGCCACCGGAAAAGGTTGGACTGATCATATAGGCAAGAACATCCCGCTCGACGGTGCCGACAGCCCGCCAATGACGATCCAGGCACGCTTCACCCGCTTCCCGGATCGCAAGATTGGCTGCTTCAGCCTCGGTCAGGTCGCCGAGCTCGTGGGTTTGCGGCGTTGGCTGCGCGTCCTGGGTTTCAGGGGCTTTCGATGAACCGAAGAGCTTCTTGAAGAAATTCATGGGTGTTCCTGTTTGAAACTTGCAGTTGAGGTAAGGTCAGGCGCCAGCCTGGATCGATTTGACAAAGGGATACTCCCAGCCGAACGTGTTCTTTTGAGAAAGCGGGAAGTTATCAGGCCCACTGGCCGTGGCTTCGAGTTTTGGAAAGTGAAGCACTAATATCTACCACGCCAGGGCTGGATTCTTATCGACTCAGCGATAACTGATCGTCCCAGAGAAACTTGCCTCCACCGGCCCGATCAGAAAGACCGAGCCCACGCTGTCCCATTGCACCGTCACGTTTCCGCCATCACATTCAACTTCGACGGTACTGTCCAGCAGTCCACGACGGATTCCGTTGACAACCGCGCCGCACGAGCAAGAACCTGAACCCAGCGCGATGCCCGCCCCGCGCTCCCAGATGCGCAACCGGATATGCGTGCGATCAACGATCTGGACGAAATGAACGTTGGTTTTGAGTGGAAATAGCGGGTGGGTTTCGATGGCCGGTCCGATCGTGGCGATATCAACGTCAGCCAGATCGTCGACAAAACAAGTGCAATGCGGGTTGCCCATGCTGCACGCGGCTGGACTACCGGCAAGGGGCAGAACAGCGGAGTCCAGTTTCTGCGACAGGGGGATGTCCGCCCAGCCGCAAAGCGGCACGCCCATGTCGACGGAAATATCGCCGGTTGGCATCCGCTCGCAAGTCAGCAGACCGCGATTGGTGCGTAGCGCTACCGAAGCAACATTGGCTTCGCGCATGAGCAGGTCCGCCGCCCCGCGCGTCGCGCTGCCACAAACATCCAGCGCGGAGCCATCTGCGTTTCAGAACATCACCCGCGCATCGGCATCGTCACAATCGAGCAGCACCGCGAGTTGATTGAAGCCCACGCCGCGGTTCCGATCCCCCATCCGCCGCGCCATCGCACTGGTCACCGGACTGGGCGAGTTTCGCGAATCGACGATGACAAAATCGTCGCCATTGGCGTGCATTTTTTGAAAATCAAGATTGAGTGTCGGTTGCATGTTCTCTTCCCTGACTTGTTAGCGTTGCGTCTGCTCATACGCCTTGGTCATGACCTCCCAGGTCTTGGCGTCGGCAGGAATGAGATGTTCGATACGCAACGAGCTCATCGTGATGTCGAGCGGCATACCGAAGGTAGTGAATGTCGACATGAACGTCAGCTCGCCATGGGGCGACTCGACCTGCGTCAGCAACAACGGAGGCAGATCGTCAGCCAGCGTCCCAGCGCTGTATGGAGTCGGCAGGCTCTTCAGAATCCCAGCCAGCGCAGGATTGTTCAAGGCTTCCCGAGAGGCCCGTTGCCATGCCACTAATCTTATTTCCTCGGCGTTGCTCAGATGGTCGCCCAAGCCGCCGGGTTGCAGCAGCGTCACCAAGAGATTGAGTCCATTTGCGACATCCCTGGCAAGACCCACCAGATCGAACAGGACACCCGCGCTGGCGTTGGCTGCAAGGATCTCCCATTGAGCACTCAGGACAATCGCCGGCGCGGGATTATTGGCATGGAGGATGTGATCAATGGCATCACGTACCACTTCCATTGTCGATGATGTGAGCGGCGTCGTTTCGTAGCGAGGGGCGTAGCCGCTGGCGAGGAAGATGCCGTTGCATTGCTCCAAAGGTACTTCCAGGGCAGTCAATAAGTTATGCAGAGTGCCAGGGCTTGGCTTGGCGCGCCCCGTCTCGATGCAGCTCAGGTGACGCTGAGATATCCCTGTTATCAGTGCGCAATCCAATTGACTCAGTCCGGCCTGTTGGCGCAAGTGACGCAGTTGCGCACCGGCTGAAGTTGGCGGCGTTGCTCGGGAAATGGGTCGATTGGTCATCCATTGACTCTGGCATTGCAGGTGGGCGGCGTCGATGACCTCGGAGGTCATTGAAACCATGATGGTCAACTCACTAGGCTGCCTCCCTGATCAACGAACCTGTCCCGGGAGGCGAAGTGAAGAAGCCTTATATCGCACTTGTTACGCTGCTGTTTTTTACCGTTTACACGGCGTGCGCATTGTTGCTAGCCGAGCAATCGCTCTGGGCATTCGGCGTCAGACTCATGTCCAGCGCAGACACCGCGCAAGTAGTCATCGACCTTTATCTGCTCGCCTGCATGGCATGCATCTGGATGTACCGGGACACATGCGCAAGAGGCAAATCGCTCGTATCGTTGCTACCTTACATCGTGATCACGGCCATCTTTGTATCAATCGGTCCATTGCTGTACATCGTCGTTAACGGATTTGGACGTCAATCGCCGGTGACGGTTACACCTGCTCATCCGCCTTCTTGAACCACGCTTCAGGCATTATTACCCAAACTTCCTTGAGCATTTCCTCCAGAACCCCGCTGCTGTCAAACATCCAGGGCCCAACGACGGTCGAGAAGAACGCGATGTCAACGCAGGATTTTATAGAAGCTACGCGGATTCGCTGCAAGGGTTGTACTGAACCAAGGCAGTCGTTGGTCAATAGGCGATATGTCGGCGGGCACGGCTGATGATGCGGGTCCACTCGAACCTCATCGTCGGATTGACTCTCGCGGTAGTCGCAACGCTGAGCTGGGCGCTGAACTTCATTGCGCCCTACGTCACCGGGGCCTACACAATCTATGATTTGATCATCGTAAGATTCCTGATCGCCGGAGCGCTGGGCCTGGGCGTGGTGCTGCTCTACCGGGCCCGACTTCGGCTCCTGCGCCCCGATCAGATGCTCCTGGCCGCAGGCCTGGGTGTGATCGGCTATCTCGGCTACAGCGCGTGCATCGCCGCCGGTATCATTTTCGGTGGGCCGGTGCTGACCCCGGCCTTTATTGGCCTGGTGCCGGTCTTGCTGGCGCTGCTGGGCAACGCCACGACCAAAACTCTCCAATGGAGCAAACTGGCGATCCCACTGGTTTTCCTGACCGTGGGCCTGTTGCTGTCCAATCTCGGCGCTGTCCATCAACCCGTTGCTAACCAGGGATCCTGGCTGATGGGTTTGCTGTTTTCTATCGGTGCCGTGATCTTGTGGCTCGCGTTCAGTTGGTTGAATCAACGCGCCTTGCTGAAGCTATCGCCCAACGCCTCGGGCGTATGGACAGGCCTCATGATGGCGGGTGCGGGAATCGGCACCGTGTGCCTGTTACCGGCGATACAAGCGTTCGACCTGCTCGAACTGCCGCGCGTGGGTTTCAGTCTTTCCGTTGCAGGGCACTTGTACCTCTGGAGTTTCGTTATTGCGCTGATGTCATCCGTCGTCGGCGCCTGGGCCTGGAACGCTGCGTCCCGGCGTCTGCCCATGGTGCTTTCCGGGCAATTGATCGCCCTGGAGTCGCTGTTCGCGACACTGCTTGGCTTGTGGTTTCATGGCCGGCTGCCGACGCTACTGGAGATGTCGGGTCTTGCTGCCGTGCTTGTCGGGGTGATCATGGCGGTGCGTATCATCCTGGCTTCGCGTGGATCGACAATGGCCCGTGTCCCTTGATCAGCGTCATTGCTACCTCTTATCCGGCTCCTTTGCAGGACCAGCCGACAAGAAAGCACTCGGTTCCATCGCAAACCGCTCAGCTAGCGCATATGCCATCTTGTGACTGATGGGGCGATCTCCATTGAGCACCTTGGACACCGCGGTTTTGTCACCGATTTCAGGAAGGTCTGAACCGGTGAGCCCGAGCGTCTCCATAAGGTCCTTGATCAGTTGCACCGGGGTGCAGGTCGCCTCAAAAGCGGCGTTCGATTCGCGGAACTGGTCGGAATCGTGCTGGTACGCCAGGATTTCCTCTTCAAGCTCAGCGAGAATCCTTTCCTCGGTCTTGCTCAGCTCACGCCCGTCGGTGAGTTCATCGAGCAAATCGGTCGCGCGCTCGTAGTCGGCCGGGGTCTTGATGCCGTGCACAAACTCACCCCGCAGGCGATCCAGTATCGCGTAAAGCTCGCCAAGCGTTGCGATCACCGTTTGAAAGTCGTTCCGGGCTGCGCTCATCGTTTTGTCCCTTTGTTTCTTGCATACCAGACGTTGGCGACGTCGCAATCGGCATGCGTGTAGACGTGTTTGACGTAGAATTTCTACCGCGCGTAGTTAACGCCGCCTATCACCCTGAGATTATTGCCGCCTACATCAATCACAACCCAATTCATTGCAGCTCTTGGCTTGAACAAGTCGACACCGTGCGTACCGAACAGCTTTTGCAGGTCTGTGACTTCCTTGGGACGCGCCATCCTCAAAATGCGCAGGCAGCGCTCAAGTCCAGCCGTGCGCTGAACCTCGACGCAACCATCAGGCCAATGCGTCAGCCCTCCATCTCCAATCGAACCCCTTCCGACGCCATGGGTCTGCTTTTCTATCATTGTCGCGGAATCGAACCCATGTCCCCACACCAGAGCCTGGTGCTACTTGCCCGTGGCGGTTATGCCGCTCGTGGCGTTATCTATCTGATCGTCGGCATTCTTGCCCTGCTGGCGGCCCAAGACTCCACCAAACCGAAAGACAGCCACAAAAGCCTGGAGATGTTGCTGAGCCAGCCCTTCGGCCATGCCTTGGTCGGGCTGGTGGTGGCGGGCCTGCTTGCCTTCGCCGGCTGGCGCATCTTGCAAGCCACACGCGATGTCGATCACCATGGCACGCAGTTCAAGGGCCTGCTGATTCGCGCCGGGCTGCTGGCGGGCGGCCTGGTCAATGGCGCGCTGGCATTCTTTGCCTTGGGCCTGCTGATCAGCGGCTTGAAAAGCTCCGGGAGTTCCGGCGGTGGGCAAACCCAGGACCTGTTGGCGCGCGTCCTCTCCTGGGACCATTCGAACCTGTTGGTTTACCTCGTCGCCCTAGTGCCGCTGGGCGTCGGCATTGCCCACATCATCAAAGGCTGGAAGGCCTCGTTCGAAAAATACTTCGAGGCTGACGAAGAAGTGATGCGTTATGTGCGGCCGGTGTCGCGCTTCGGCCTGATCGCCCGCGGGGTGGTGTTTATCGAGATCGCCGTGCTGCTGATCATCAGTGGCTCGGCCTATAAAGCCGTAGACCCGCCCGGCATGAAAGATGCACTCGATGCGTTGCAGAACCTGCCGGCCGGAGGCTTGGTGTTGATGGTGATGGCCCTGGGGCTGATCGCCTTTTCGGTCTACAGCTTTTCCGAGGCGGCATGGCGCAAGATCAATATGGATGTGCCAGGAGTGGCGCACACATAGGCCGGCTTGCGCCGTTGTTATGTCAGCTGCCCTCTACTGAGCAGGCGTTACCCGGCGCATGAGCTCATTCAGCGCGTAGGTGTCGAGGAACGCCATCGCCTGTGTGATCCGGCCATCCTTGAAGGTCAGTTGCCACAGGTAGGTATTGTTGTAGGGTTTGCGATCAAGGGCAGTCGCAGTGCCGTTCCACAGGACCACGACAATGTCGTCCTGGGCGATGATGCTCTGCACCGTGGGCGAAATTGGTGTCGCCAGGCGGGCGCTGATCGGGCGCACGGCCTGTTCGATCAGCTCGGTCTTGCTGTCATACACGCCGGAAACCGGGCTCGATCCGGCGATTGTCCAGACCGCATCGGGCGCCAGCAGGTCGAAGACCGTGCCTTTGCCCTGCTGCCAGTTCGCGAATGCCTGGCGGACCAGGTTCGTATTGGCCTCTTGGGTGTTTCCCGAAGCCCAGGAGATGTTCGTGGAAAGCATTAGAGCCAAAACAACAACCTGGGCACGCCAGGCCAAACTTTTCCATGTAGTCATGATGTCTACCTCACGGCAATGCAGTTGATAAAAGTTCTTCCTGAGAACCTTAACGGCATGTGCCTCGAGGCTTTTGCTCGATACTGCTGTGGGGTTGCCTGATGCTGTTCGCAGGTCGTTTGATCTATGCGCAGGGATGAAGATAAGGCCGAGCGACACCTTCATAAAATGCCTGCGCAGCCAGATTCTTGTCCTTCGCCTCCAACATGATGTCGAAACGGTCGAGAAACTTGAGCGCGTATTCGTTGGTCCAGCGATTCCACATCTGATCACTGTGACCGTACAAGTCACGTTTGGACACCACCTTCAATAACGCATCCATCTCAAGCTTTTCACCTGCATCGAAACCCAATTCCTGCAATCGCTCCGGCGGCTGTGAGTAATGCATGGTGGGCCGAACCCCACGCCAACTTTCGATGATGCGTTCGACTCGCGGAGAGTCCGGTGCGATGTAATCGTTCTCGTTGATCCAACAGTGATGAATATCCAGCACGACGGGGGCAAGGTCAGCCAGTTGCAGGCAATCATCAACGCCGTAGGTCTTCTCCTCGTTTTCGAAGGTCATGCAGTTGCGCGCCACCTCCGACAACCGCGGCCAGATCGAACGGATCCCCTCGCCCCCCAGGCGCCCGGCAATGTGCACGTTGCATTTGAAGTCCTGAAAGCGCCGGCCGTAACCCATCATCCGGATCATGTCGGCGTGGTACTCGAACTCGGCGATGCTGTTCTCCACCACACCCGGTTTATCCGAGCCCAACACACAATACTGGCCAGGGTGGAATGACAGCCGGATATCCGCCGAACGGGCGAGGTTGCCAATCACAGCGAAGCGTTCTTCCAACTGGCTTTGAATGGCCGGGTCCTGATAGAAAGCGCTCACCTTCGGATGACTGTAGAACGGCAACAGATCACTGCTCAGTCGAAGCATGCGCAGGGTTGGCGAAAGCTCGGCAACGTAGGCGATAAGGCGCAGTTGTGCGTCGAGATTGTGCGCCACGACTTCAAGCAGCTTGTCGCGGGCGACCTGGGGAGGGACGCCATCCATCCAGCGTAACGTCGTGGTGCGGGGGTTGTATGGCGCTTCGATGGTCTTTAATGCACTCGCAGCAAGACCGCGATCAGGGTGCCGGTATTGGCAGGCGAAGCCGATTCGGGGGTGGGTCATGGGAGGTCCTGGCCGTCATCCGTGTTGGCGGTAGACAGCCTGGCGGGTGAGTTGTCCTTTTTGATTGGGTCGATGCCACGCTTGGCGCCGCCAAGAAAAACCGATTGCGAGGCACTCGGCATACCTTGAAACCCAAGTACATGCTGATCGGCGAGCCGCGATGAATTCAAATAGCTACACTTGGGGCAGGAAAAAACTCGCAGCCGTACCTTAAAGGCACAATATGGATCTCAGGGCAGCGCACAGAGCGTGACCCGTGGTGACCGCGAAGGACGAACACCATGCAGGAATTCGGTATGAGCGGCGCAGAATTGGAAAACGTCCATGTCGAAATTGCCAAATTGATGGCTGAGACCAAAAAGCTCAACGCCGAAGCGGGCAAGATGACTCGCGAAACGTTCTGGTACCCAGTCGCGGTTGCGACTGGTCTGATCGGTACGGTGGCCACCGTCACCACGCTGCTAATCAAATTCGTCTAACCTGACAGGCCCCTGCGAACGCGGGGCCCTCTAACCTTGAGCACACATGAAAACCATAGAGCAGTACAGTCCGCCCTCCGCGGACGCATTGGCGCACCTGAAAATCAACCTCGGCTATACCCGCCAGCAAATGGCCGAACTGGTAGGGCTGGCTCAGGGTGGGCAATGGCGCAAGTACACGGGTGGCGGGCTGAGGGCAAATGCGGCAGAAAAAGCCAATATTCCCAAGATGTTCCCATTTCGCCCTTTTCCAGACACCAAAAACCACAAACCCCCGACTTTCTCTAGGAAAATCAGGGGTTTGTGCTTGCAGAATATGGCGGTGAAGGAGAGATTCGAACTCTCGATACAGTTTCCTGTATACACACTTTCCAGGCGTGCTCCTTAAGCCACTCGGACACTTCACCGTGTCTCGGCAAACTGTTCAGTCTGTCGAGGCGCGCTAATGTAGTCGAAAGCTTTTCCGATGGCAAAGGTTTTTTTCAGAATTTTCATGCGGTTAAGGCCGGTCGGGCATTTCAAGCGCGGCGAGGCAGGGCAAACCGGCCAAACTCCGGCTTCGGCCATGGGCGGCTCCATGGGGGCAAGCGCTGGCTGTTGGGCGCGGCGCGAGATTTGAGTGGGGCGGCGCTGACCGGTGAGTCAGTCACGGCGCTTTACCTGGCCTGCGGCGGTGGGTAACGTCTGCTCCACTTCTCTTACAAGGAATAGCGTCATGAGCGACCTGATTGCCTACCATCTCGAAGACGGTATCGCGACCCTGACCTTGAACAATGGCAAGGTCAATGCCATTTCGCCTGATGTGATCGTCGCATTCAACGCTGCGCTGGACCAGGCAGTGTCTGATCGCGCGGTGGTGATCATTACCGGGCAACCGGGGATTCTGTCGGGCGGTTACGATTTGAAGGTGATGACCGCCGGCCCCGAGGAGGCAGTCAGTCTGGTCGCGTCCGGTTCGACCCTGGCGCGCCGCCTGCTGTCGCACCCCTTCCCCGTCGTTGTCGCCTGCCCTGGGCATGCGGTGGCCAAGGGTGCGTTCCTGCTGCTGTCGGCCGATTACCGCATTGGTGTGGAGGGGCCGTTTACCATCGGCCTGAACGAGGTGCAGATCGGCATGACCATGCACCACGCCGGTATCGAGCTGGCCCGTGATCGCTTGCGCAAGTCTGCGTTCCACCGCTCGGTGATCAATGGCGAGATGTTCAATCCGCAGAGCGCCGTGGATGCCGGTTTCCTCGACAAGGTGGTCGCGGTTGACGAGTTGCAAGCTGCGGCACTGGAGGCAGCGCGTCAGTTGAAGAAGATCAACATGACCGCCCACAAGAACACCAAGCTCAAGGTTCGCAAGGCGTTGCTGGATGCATTGGACAGCGCAATATTGCTGGATCAGAAATACACGGGCTGAACGTTGGCTAAAGGCAATATCGAACACCTGGAAAAACAACGTACCCGTGG